>CAYFOC010000350.1:0-1508 GCA_964344615.1 uncultured Methylococcus sp. | reverse complement strand
CCTTATGCAGTGGATGTATCGAGCGGTGTCGAAGCCGCCAAGGGAATAAAGGATGCCGCCAAAATGCAGGCATTCCTCAGTGAGGTACAAGAATTTGACTATCGAAACAAGCGGAGCCCAGGTGTACGACTATCCTGATGCGCGCGGCCATTTCGGGCCGTATGGCGGCGTTTTTGTTGCTGAAACCTTGATGGAGCCCATCGAGGAGCTCCGTCTCGCGTATGAGCGCTACATGCAGGATGCCGAGTTTCTTGCTGAACTGGATCGTGACCTTCAGCATTATGTCGGTCGTCCCTCTCCGATCTATCATGCCGAACGCCTCAGCCAACATTTGGGCGGTGCCCAGATTTTCCTCAAGCGTGAAGACCTGAATCATACCGGTGCTCACAAGGTCAATAACACCATCGGCCAGGCGCTTCTTGCCAAGCGGATGGGGAAGACCCGAATCATTGCGGAAACGGGGGCCGGACAGCATGGGGTTGCTACCGCGACCGTTGCGGCACGTCTGGGCCTTGAGTGCGTGGTCTATATGGGCGAAGTCGATGTCGCCCGACAGGCACCGAATGTTCTCCGGATGCGTCTCCTTGGCGCGAAAGTGGTCCCGGTGTCATCAGGTTCCAAAACCTTGAAGGATGCCCTGAACGAAGCCATGCGCGACTGGGTCACCAACGTCGACAATACGTTCTACATCATTGGAACCGTTGCGGGCCCTCATCCTTATCCTGCAATGGTACGTGATTTTCAGGCGGTGATTGGGCGGGAATCCAAGGAGCAGATGATCGCCCAAACCGGTCGACTGCCGGATGCCTTGGTCGCCTGTGTCGGTGGCGGCTCCAATGCCATTGGCCTCTTCTATCCCTATATCGATGACAAAGGCGTCAAGATGTATGGGGTTGAAGCGGCGGGTGACGGCATTGAAACCGGTCGCCATTCAGCGCCCCTGAGTGCAGGTCGCCCCGGTGTGCTTCACGGCAACCGCACGTATCTCATGGAAGATGAAGACGGGGAAATCATCGAAACGCATTCCATCTCTGCGGGGCTTGATTACCCGGGTGTAGGACCTGAGCATGCCTGGCTGAAGGACATTAATCGCGCCAACTACGTGGCCATTACGGACACTGAGGCGATGGAAGGATTCCACACATTGACCCGCATGGAAGGCATCATTCCGGCGCTCGAATCGAGCCACGCGGTGGCCTATGCCATGAAGCTCGCACCGACGCTTGGCAAGGACCAACAAATTCTCGTTAACCTGTCCGGTCGTGGCGACAAGGACATCAATACCATCGCAGCCCGGGAAGGAATCGAGCTATGAGTCGCATTTCAGCCAAGATGGCTGCCCTCAAGGCGGCCAACCGCACGGCACTGGTTCCCTTCATCACCTGCGGTGACCCTCATCCAGACTTTACCCTCAGCGCTCTGAAGACGCTGGTTCAATCCGGCGCGGACATCATCGAAGTCGGTGTTCCGTTCTCGGATCCCATGGCCGATGGTCCCGTCATCCAGCG
>CAYFOC010000349.1:0-1512 GCA_964344615.1 uncultured Methylococcus sp. | reverse complement strand
ATCCGAAGAATTCATGTGTCCGACCGTGGCCATTTTGGCAAGGCGCGCCTCGAAGCCAAGGACCGCGGGGTGGACGCTCTGGGGCATGTCGTGGTGGCCCGGGGACTTGAAAAGGCCATCAGCGAAGCCCTTGAGCGCGCCAAGAACGTAACCGTGATCCAGCCGGCCCGGATTCTGAGCCTCAAATCGGGGCCTGAAAAAATCCTGGTCTCGGTTCGATCCAAGGATGAGGACCAGGTCCTCAGTGCCCGTCTTGTCGTTGCGGCCGATGGCGGCAATTCGACGGTGCGCGCACTCCTCGACATCCCTCAGTCGGTCAAGGATTACGGCCAGACGGCGGTGGTGACCGAAGTCACGACCACCAAGGATCACGACGGCACCGCCTTTGAACGCTTTACGCGTTCAGGACCCCTGGCCGTTCTGCCCCTGGGACCCAAGCGCTGCTCGGTCGTCTGGACCCTTGAAAACAAGGATGCCGAAGAGGTCCTTCGGGAAGGCGATCAGGAGTGCATCGATCAGTTGCAGGAGGCGTTCGGTCGCTGGCTGGGTACCCTGACGCTGGCTGCAAAGCCGATCGGCTTTCCTCTCAAGCTCATTCGCTCGGAAGCCATGACGGATGACCGCGTGGTCCTGATCGGAAATGCCATGCATACGATTCATCCCGTCGCGGGACAGGGATTCAACCTGGGTCTTCGGGATGCTGCCGTCCTGGCACATCGCCTTGCCGCCCGTCATCGACTCGGCGAAGACATTGGGGATCCGGCTTTCCTTGATCAGTTTGCAAAAGCCCGACAGAGCGATCTGGATACCGTGGTGCGATTCACCGACAGCCTGATCCGAATTTTCTCGAATGACCTTCAGCCACTGGTCGCGCTCCGGAACCTCGCGCTCACGACCTTCGATCGGCTGCCCTTTGCGAAACGCATTCTGACCCGCCGGGCGATGGGCTATGGCGGGGGGCGCTGAACCATTCGTCTCGCGCGCTGTCCTAGTTGGTGAAAGGGGCTTGGTGATTTAAATCCCCCCCTCTTTTTGACGGAGGCCGTCACCGAACCCTATAGTGGTGGCCGTTCTTTACTCTCAACGATCCAAGATTAGTGCTATGAAATACGTATTCTGGCTCATGGGCCTTCTGGCCGTGATGTACTTCATGTCAGCCTTCACCCAAAGTGCCCGCGGGGTGGATGGATCCAGTCCGAGATCGGCGGCCAACTCCGTCAAGAAGCTCAAGCGGTACATGACCACCCAGCAGCAGCACATCTTTGAAACGTCCTATGGCGTTCTCGGGGCCATCAAGTCGAAGGAAGGTCCCGATGCCTTCCTGCCCTTCGTGGACGGGAAGTCTCCGGATGAGATCATTGAACTGGCGCGCGAAGAAGTCTCAAAGCGCATTGCGGCAGGTGATCCTGACCTCGTGAAGTACGGTAGCTGGGAAAACCTGGTGGGCTTGGGTGCAGCGCCCCCTGCCGGTAAGGACAATAAGCCTACAGGCGTTCAGCCCTTAAGAAGCAG
>CAYFOC010000348.1:0-1527 GCA_964344615.1 uncultured Methylococcus sp. | reverse complement strand
GCCTTCCTCAGTTGATCGAATGGCAAATGGAGCTTCTGGCCCTTCGCGCCGTCGATATACCTGAAGTGACCAGCATCGTCCGCAACGGATCTGAGCTCGCGAATGCCAGCGAGCGCGTGTCGAAGAGCCTGGAATCATTGCCGGCCTTCCTTTCTTCTGAGCGGGAGAAAGTTCTCAAAGCCTTTACCCAGGAGCGGGAAGGCCTCGTGAACCTCGCTCAAGCCTCCAAAGAATCCTTTGCCGAAGGCACAGAGATGGCGAAGGCGACCGATCAGGCCTTCAAGACCTACGAGGGCCTGGTGCAACGGATACAGGACTGGCCTTCGGACCCGAACTCACCGCCCTTCGATATTCGGGAATGGGGCAAGGCCGCCAGCGAAATTCGTCAAATGTCGACGGAAGCCCAGTCTCTCATCAATCAAGTCGCCATTCTCTCAGGCCAGGATCGTCTGACAGGGGTCGGCGAAGTCTCGCAGCAGGCCGGGCAAGGTCTGGTCGACTATGCCTTTCGAAAACTCCTTCTTCTGATCGTTCTTTCAGGTCTTTTCATTACCGCCTTGAGGCTGTCTTATCTCTGGCTCGTGACGAAACTCCCCCTGAAAGATCGCTGAAAACGCCATCTTTCGAAACTTTCGTGCCATTCCATGGTCTTTAAGATCAGGGCCCTCGTCCTCATATCGCCGATGAGGCACCCTCACCGTCCCACTCGGAAACCGTCATGCAAAACAGAACCCTGATCCTTGCCCTCCTGATTACGGCCGGTTTTGCCGGCGGTTATGTGTTGAGGCCTGTCCTGGCCCCAGAGCCTGCCGAAACACCTAGCGTTGTGCCTCAGATCCCCCCTGTCGCCGCGCCCAAGACGGAAGATGCGGGACATGGACCCGCGGTCGCCATGGATTTCGGCGACTTTGCTGAAATTGCGGCGACTGCAGGGCCTGCGGTCGTCAATATCAGCACCCGGGTCGATCCTTCCAAGGACAAGGAAGCCGCGGCAGAAGAAATGGCGCCTGAAGGACAGGGCGAAGGCGATCCCTTCCTGCCCTTTTTTGGGCCACAGGAATCTCCCAAGAATCCTGCCCCAAGAGAAGGCATGGGCTCGGGCTTCATCGTCCAATCCGATGGCATCATCCTGACCAATGCCCATGTCGTGAACGGAGCGACCGAAGTCACGGTCAAGCTGCAGGATCGGAGGGAATTCCCCGCCAAGGTCGTTGGCGTCGACAAATTGTCAGATACCGCCGTTTTGAAAATCCAGGGCTCTCAATTGCCTGTCGTTCCAATTGGCAACCCCAATGCCACCCGCGTGGGCGAGTGGGTGATGGCCATCGGATCACCCTTCGGATTTGAGAACACCGTGACCGCAGGGATCATTTCCGCCAAGGCGAGATCCTTGCCGGAAGAGGGCTATGTCCCCTTCATTCAGACCGATGTGGCCGTCAACCCGGGTAATTCCGGAGGTCCTCTCATCAATACCCAGGGCCAGGTCATCGGCATCAACTCCCAGATCTATTCAAGTTCCGGGGGATA
>CAYFOC010000347.1:576-1528 GCA_964344615.1 uncultured Methylococcus sp. | reverse complement strand
CCAGGGGTGTTCGTCAAACCGCTATCCTGGTGGTCATCCTGGCCGAACTCTCGTATTGGATTGAAGGGGCTTGGCTTGACGGCCTTTATTCTCTGGAGTGGATTATGGTCGTGGCCCTGTTCGAACTCGAAACGCGAATGCCCCAATGGGTTTCACTCCATCCTGTCCTTTTTCGAGGCATGGGGGTCGCGCTCGTGTTGTCCATGGCTGGTGTCATCGTCGCATGGCTGACTGAAGGGTCCTACTTCAACGCGTATGATGCCCTGATCTGGTCCATTGCATTCCTCATCATCGATCTCGACCTCCTGAACAGCGCCATGGAGAAGGAGCCATGATGCATGGCAAGCCATCGATACACGACCCACTGTCGACAAGGGCGTGTCCCTCGACTAGCATCGGGTACAGTTCAATGTTCGGATCCAGTCGCACGTCATCACTCCCACTATTCCTGCCCTATGGATGACCTTATTCCAGTAAAGAGCCCTAGCCGCTGGTTTTCGTTGCCAGCCTTGTCTCTTGTTACCCTGATCTTGACCGGTCTTCATCCCCTGACCGCGTTCGCCATTTCAGTCACGAGGGATGAGATTCTGACCGACCACCTGCTGAGACCCTCTGGCGTCGCTGTGGCTGGGGATGGATCCATTTGGGTCGCCAATCAGGGAAGTTGTTATCAGAACAGTCTCGCAGGATGCACCGTCAGCGCCACCCTTCAGTATCTGAGCACCACCGGTGGCATCAACATGACCGTCAAGGGGTTTACTTCCCTTTCAGGCGTTGCCGTTGATTCCCAGGGAAATGCGTGGGTTTCTGATATCGGGGCCAACAAGGTCTATCACGTTACCACCCGAGGCATCATAGATATGGTCATCCTTGACCCCTATCTTCAGGCGATCAATGCGCCGCTATCGGTGGCCGTCGATAGTCAGGACAACGTCTATGTGGCCAACCGTGG
>CAYFOC010000347.1:0-566 GCA_964344615.1 uncultured Methylococcus sp. | reverse complement strand
GTCGCGATCAGGCAACCACCAACTGGAGTGCCAAGGGAACCTTCATGACCTACTGGAAGGTCAATCTGAACCTGATGTACCTCGCTGTGGATGCCAAAGACAGGCTATGGATTGCGGATGCCCAGAACAACGTAATACGCTGTCTGATGTGTGGGATCTCTTTTCCGGTCCAGAGCAAATCTGCGCCCCGCGCTTTGGGGTTTGATCAGGATGGCAATATTTGGGTAGCCGATTACACGTATTCCCGGGTCACGGGATATAGTCCCCATGGTCAACCCCTTACCAGCGTCAAGGTGGGCGTAAAGTTTCCGACGGGAATCGCTTTCGATGCTCAAGGCCGGCTATACGTATCCAATTTCACTACGAATTCCGTATCGGTTTACTCGATCCAATAGCGTGAAGGGCTTTCCCCTGATCATTTCACGATATTCAGGTGAACTCCTTGTTAATCTCGGAGTCATACCTCTTAGACTTCGTTCTGTTCGAAACATATTGGCAGAAGCCAATCTGCACCTCGCTTTAATCTACACACAGAAAAATACTTGGGAGGAACCACTGCATGAAAC
>CAYFOC010000346.1:0-1547 GCA_964344615.1 uncultured Methylococcus sp. | reverse complement strand
CCGAATTTGCCTAAGTAATTCTGGAAAAGCAGAACCGTATTTCCAAAGACACCCCGTGAACAGACAACATGGTCGCCGGCCTTGAGAAGCCCAAAAGCGGTTGCCGCAATTGCCGCCATCCCGGAACCCACGGCAATACAACGCTCGCCCCCTTCAAGGGCCGCGAGCCGCTCTTCGAAAATGCGAACGGTCGGATTGGTGAACCGCGAGTAGATATTCCCGGGAACCTTGCCCGTGAAGCGGTCCGCCGCCTCCTGCGCACTTCCAAACACGTAACTGGACGTGGTGAAGATCGGTTCTGCATGCTCCCCTTCAGGGGTTCTGCGGTGCCCGATACGGATCGCTTGGGTTTCAGGGTCGAGACTGGACCAGTCGAGAGTGTCGTCGAAATCGTTCAAGGGAAAATCAACCTGAATTATGAAGACCAATAATATTGTCGCCGCCTTCGCGGGTCGACTTGGCGTTATCGTTGCGATGATTACAGAGACGGTCGAGATAGGCCTGATCGATGTCACCGGTGACATAGCGACCATCAAAGCACGAGGTATCAAACGTCTCGATCTCAGGGTTGCCACGGCGCACGGCAGCAATCAGATCCTCAAGATCCTGGTAGATCAGCCAATCGCAGCCCAATGCCTTTTCGACCTCCTCTTCCGTCCGATCATGAGCGATCAGTTCATGCGCGGCCGGCATGTCGATCCCGTAGACATTCGGGTAACGGACAGGAGGCGCTGCTGACGCGAAATAGACCTTCCGGGCTCCTGCATCACGTGCCATCTGGATGATCTGCTCAGACGTCGTGCCACGCACGATGGAATCATCTACCAAGAGAACATTGCGGTCCTTGAAATCCATGCTGATTGCATTGAGCTTCTGGCGAACCGACTTTCGGCGTAGCTGTTGTCCCGGCATGATGAAGGTACGACCGATGTAACGGTTCTTGATAAAGCCTTCCCGGTACTTGACTCCCAGCTTGTTGGCGAGCTGCAAGGCCGAGGTTCGGCTTGTATCTGGAATCGGGATGACAACATCAATGTCATGATCCGGCCTCAGTCGCTGAATCTTGTCCGCAAGCTTATCGCCCATCCGGCGACGTGCACGGTAGACCGAGATCTCATCGAGAATCGAATCAGGTCTCGCAAAATAGACGTATTCAAAGATGCAGGGCGAAAGGGTCGGGTTTTCTGCACACTGGAGCGAATGAACGGTACCGTCCCGCTCAATGAAGATGGCTTCTCCAGGAGCCACATCCCGAATGGTCGTGAACCCAAGGACATCCAGTGCCACGTTCTCAGAGGCAAACATGTAGTCCGTGCCCTCTTCGGTCTTTCTTTCACCGTAGACCAAGGGGCGAATGCCATGAGGATCACGAAAAGCAAGGACACCGAACCCCGTGATCATCGCAACGACGCTATAGGCGCCCCGGCACCGCTGATGCACGACGCGGACGGCCTGGAAGACATCTTGGGGTGTTATCCGAAGCTTTCCAAGTTCATGCAACTCATGCGCAAAGACATTGAGAAGGACTTCCGAATCGGAATCGGTAT
>CAYFOC010000345.1:0-1559 GCA_964344615.1 uncultured Methylococcus sp. | reverse complement strand
TCGGTCATGCTGCACCGACCTGTCTTTTCAGGGGCATTGAGGTTTTTGGAGGCGCGGCGTGAATTCCTCACTCTTATGGATCGAAGAATTTCGACGTCTTTCCCAATCGGCCATCGAGAGTCTAAACCCTGGCGAAAGCCTCGGATTGATGCTTGCAGCCGAAGATCAGGACTATGTCCGCTTCAATCGGGGACGAACACGTCAGACGACTCATGTAACTCAACAAAGGATCACGCTGGACTTCAGACTCCGTGGCCGACGACTGGTCCTGGCCTTCGATCGCAGCGGCCGGATGGAGGATGATCGTGCCCGCATGGCGCTTATGCTCGAAAGAGCCCGAGAGGAATGTCGGTGCCTTCCGGAAGACCCCTATTTGACCGCCTTCGAGGATCAGGGCAAAAGTGACAGCACCCACTCAGGACAACTGCCATCTGCGGGTGATGTCAGTGCATTGATTTTTAAAACCAGCAAAGAGATGGATCTTGCCGGCTTATATGCGGGTGGGGTTCAGGTGCGAGCCAGTACCAATTCGGCAGGGACCTTTCATTCCTATGCAAGCGAGAGTTTCTTTCTGGACTACTCGCTTTACACCCTCAATTCAGATGGAGAAAACAAGGCTGTCAAAGGTCTCCACGCAGGCAATGACTTTGAGGAATCCGAATGGTGGTGCGCACTGGAACAAAGTGCCACACAGCTTCACCCGCTCAAGAAAAAAAACAAGATAGTGCCACGCGGCCACTATCGGGTTTACCTCGCACCTCAGGCCGTTGAGGCCCTGACCGGCATGCTGTCGTGGGGAGCGTTGAGTCACGGCGCCTACCGCCGGGGTGAATCCGCCCTCGAAAGATTGGCGAGTGGCGAGCAGTCACTATCCCCCCTCTTCTCTCTCAAGGAAAACTTTGCGCTGGGTTTAAGCCCCCGTTTCAATGCGGCGGGAGTCATGTCTCCTGAATCCCTTCCGCTGATCGAACAGGGAAAACTGCAGTCCTTTCTCATCAACGAAAGGACAGCTCGGGAATATGGAATAGCTGCAAACGGAGCCAACGCCGCCGAAGGCATGCGGTCTCCGGAAATCAGAACCGGAAGCCTTGAGACGGCCAACATCCTGAAATCTCTGGATACGGGCCTTTATCTGGGCAACCTTCACTATCTCAACTGGAGCGAGAGGAAAACTGCAAGACTGACCGGAATGACCCGTTATGCCTGCTTTTGGGTTGAAAACGGTGAATTGGTTGCCCCCATTCAGGACCTGCGGTTTGACGAGAGCCTCTATCGAATCTTTGGATCAGAACTTGAATCCATCGGTCAGGAATCCTTAAGACTTCCTGAGACCGATTCTTATGAGGCCAGAGCCTTGGGGGGATGCAAGGTCCCCGGCATGTTGCTTCGGGACTTTCGCTTTACCCTTTAAGCAAAAACCCCGGGGATACCGGGGTTTGTATGCTTCAAAGCTTAGGATGCCTTGGATTTGCGCCAGTGTTCAGGCCACTGCACTTCAGGCAACCACATTTGGGCCAGAGACGTCGTAATCATGACGGTTGATGCCACGCTGTAGCCCA
>CAYFOC010000344.1:1305-1576 GCA_964344615.1 uncultured Methylococcus sp. | reverse complement strand
TAACGCCCGCATAAAAGCATGATACCCCCTATAGGGCTCCAGGTTTCGATTCACGAAGGTGATCACTTCATCTGATCGGGTCAGTCGGCAGTCCCCTAGCTTTAACCAAACATTGGAATTCGGCGCAATTACATCCGTATCGATCCCGTCATGAATCACTTCAATCTGATCTCTAAACGGCTGGGGGAAAGTGCTTTTTTGCCATTTTGTGGGGGCTACGCCCGCATCCGCGATCTCAAAATGAAGAAAGTTATTGACATTTTTCATTCGA
>CAYFOC010000344.1:551-1295 GCA_964344615.1 uncultured Methylococcus sp. | reverse complement strand
TGATAAGGTCTGGAACATAGCCCTCAAGTGACAGCATCTGAGCCGCTCGGAAAGCCGCATCACCGCGAATCACCTTCGTCTCGGTTTCAGCCACCCAAGGGTGAACTGTTGTACTGGTTCCGCGATCAACCTGGTAACGAATCACCCGAAGCCCCTTTTGTGGGTCGAATGGATTCATGGTAAAGGCCGTCACCTCATTTCGGGTGTCACACAAAAGAGCCTTGACGAGATGCTTGAACTGTCCAGGAAAGTTTTGGTGGACCAGAAGAATTCTTCTTGGTCTTGAGGAACGCTTCATTGATTGGCCTCAGGGAAAGTGAAGGTTGGCCAGCGCCCGAAGGGACTCCTCGGGCAGGGGCGCCTTGGAAGCCAAGGCCCAGAGATCGAAGTGACTCGGGCGAGAGAGGGAGGCAACGGAGGCAAATCCTGCAGCTTTAAGTGTCGCAACCAACACTTTTTCGGTAAATCCGCACCGATGGGCCATAAAAAGATTGCCCATAGCCATCGCCGCGCGATGTCCGTAGAGGATATCAATGGGCGCAATCGGCCCTGCCGGTGACACATAAGCAGGCTCGGTCAACTGATCATTGGCTATACGTTGGCTAACCGACTTGAGGTCCGGGCAGGTGACCACAACGAATCCATCGTGACTAAGAACTCGGTAAAATTCTTTGAGTGCGATCGGCACCTCATGGGGGTACAAGTGTTCAATGTTGTGGCTGGAGAAGATTGCCTGAACGCTGG
>CAYFOC010000344.1:0-541 GCA_964344615.1 uncultured Methylococcus sp. | reverse complement strand
CCATATCGGTCATCGTTGCGATGACATCGGGCAAAACTGAAGCATCCACATCTAGCCGGCATTCCTGCCATTCTGGACAATTGAAACCCCGGGTCGTCTGATCCTTTCGTTTGGGACCACAACCCACATGTAAAAACGTTTTCATTAAAAATCAATCCGGTAAGTTTGGTTCGAAAGCACTCCGATTATGGAAGCAAAGACGCCAATGAAATAAAGCCGCTCTAAGATTTTTTCTCGAAAGCCTTGAGGTCATATCGGCATAGACCCTTAAAATCACGTCGTCCCGAATACCAGGCTGCCTCTGACGATAAATCCTTGCAGATGGATACCAAGGGGTAGAACACCCGCCAAAAGCCCCCAGCGATAATCCGTACTAGAGGTCAATAGTACCCAAACATCCGTAACATGAGCAACGGATGTGTCAATGGTTGTAGGGAGCACATGAATTGTGTAAGCGGCTAACGGACCCACCTGTTCCAGACATTACCGCTTTGTTAGCTTTCGTGGCTATTTGTTTGGAGGAAGATTTCCGCTTTTTTGA
>CAYFOC010000343.1:0-1586 GCA_964344615.1 uncultured Methylococcus sp. | reverse complement strand
GCTTCAGCCCTGAGGAGCCGCTCATTATGGACACCTTTCCTTAGGTCGTCAACTGCTTTATGCAATAAAATGACGAACACCACATAGAACAAGTAGTTAGCGCAGCAACTATAGGGCCTACCGGTTACCCCTGAGCCTTAACCACCTTACATTCGACATGTTTAGGAGCATCATGAACCTCTCCCATCTGCCTGAAGGCGCCAAAATTGTCTCTCACGCCCCAGATCTTTCCGAAATTCTCTGCCTTTCGCCCCTAGCCAGCTATCGCATCCTTTTACAGGGCGCACAACTTCTCGAGTGGGCACCCCTCAACCAAGCGCCTGTCATCTGGCTTTCACCGCATGCTCAGTTCATTGCCGGGAAATCACCTCGTGGAGGCACACCTATTTGCTGGCCTTGGTTTGGTCCCGCCAAAGATCCGAAGCTTCCCGCCCACGGCCTTGTGCGCAACAAGGCTTGGACTTTGAATTCTTTCATCCGCCATCCAGATGGTTCGGATGAAATCCAGTTCAGCATCGCGACCTCACCGGACATCACACCCGAATGGCCACATAAGGCTTCCTTGACCCTGACCTACAGGATTGGGGACACCCTTTCAATCACGCTTGAAACACTCAATACGGATACCGCCTCCTTCCCCATCACCGAGGCCATTCATACCTACTTCGGCGTAAGCGATGTTCGCAACATTGAAATCTTGGGGCTCGACGCTACGACTTATTTAGATCGCCTCCATGCCGATCAACGATTCATTCAAAAGGGTCCGATCCGCATCAATGCTGAAACTGATCGTGTCTACATCTCCAATGCGACGAATTGCTCCATCATTGACCCTGACAATCACAGGCAAATCCTGATCAAGACCGAGGGATCTCATTCCAGAGTGGTCTGGAATCCATGGTCAGATAAAGCCTCAAAACTCGGGGATCTCGGAACCGACGATTACCTTCGGATGGTTTGCGTCGAGTGCGGCAACATTGAAGATAATGCCGTACAGATCGATCCAGGCCAGGCTCACCGTATGCATATTGAATACTCGACCGACGCCATCCGCTAAGCTGCCGGCATGCTGACCATTCTTCACCGTGACGATTGGCTGATTGCCGTCCACAAGCCCGCCGGCCTGCTGGTCCACCGAACCCAGATCGATGCGCATGAAACCCTGAATGCCATGACCATGCTCAGGGATCAAATTGGGCAGTGGGTTTATCCGGTTCACCGACTGGATAAACCCGTCTCAGGCATCTTGCTGTTCGCTCTTGACCCTGAGACCGCCCGACACCTGACACTAGCCTTCCAGCAACGGAGCACTCGCAAATCGTACCTCGCCATCACGCGAGGATACTGCCCAACCTCAGGAACGATTGACTACCCCCTCAAGGAAGAAAATGATCCCGCCACGGACCGCCTTGCAACTCCTGACAAAGAGGCACAATCCGCAATCACCCACTACACGACACTCGCAACCGTTGAAGTCGCGGAGCCTGTCGGCCGCTACCCTACCGGGCGCTATTCACTGATGCATCTGCAACCGATCACCGGACGAAAACATCAACTCAGACGGCATTTGAAGCATATCTTTCATC
>CAYFOC010000342.1:0-1610 GCA_964344615.1 uncultured Methylococcus sp. | reverse complement strand
TCTTCGACCAGAGTGGGGCCTTGATCGCGAATGCGCCCCATATGCCTGTGCATCTGGGCTCCATGGGGGAAAGCATCAAAACCGTGATGCGTGAAAGTGGAACATCCATTCGACCGGGTGACGTTCAGGTTCTCAATGATCCCTATCAGGGTGGCACGCATTTGCCTGATATCACCGTGGTGACGCCGGTCTTTCTGGATGAAATGAAAGCGAGTAGTGGACCTGATTTCTGGGTGGCGAGTCGAGGACATCACGCGGACATTGGAGGGGTAACCCCAGGTTCGATGCCTCCCTTCTCCTCCACCATCGGGGAGGAGGGTATACGGATCCAGAATTTCAATGTGGTACGAGACGGCATTTTTCGGGAGGCAGAGCTCAGGCAGTTGCTCATCGACAATCCCTATCCCGCCCGTAATCCGGAACAGAATATTCGTGATCTTAAGGCACAGATCGCAGCCAATCAGAAAGGCGTGATCGAGCTTAAGAGTGCGGTGAGGCAATACGGCGAGGGTACCGTCAAGGCTTACATGCGCCATATTCTGGATTATGCGGAAGCCCGGGTCCGTGAAGTCATTTTGACCCTTCACGATGGACATTTCGTCCAGGAGCTGGACAACGGTGCCCGTATTGAAGTCTCGATTCATGTGGACCATGAGCATCGGATGTGCACCGTCGATTTTGCGGGGACCAGTGGCGTGCTGAAGAGCAATTTCAACTGCCCGAAATCCATCGTGACGGCAGCCGTCCTCTACGTCTTCAGAACACTGGTAGAAGAAGACATTCCACTCAATGAGGGATGCCTGAGGCCTATTCGCATCAGGATCCCGGAAGGGTCCATGCTTGATCCTGTGCCGCCTGCGGCCGTTGTTGCGGGAAATGTCGAAACCTCGACGGTGATCGCGAACAGCCTCTATGGCGCCTTGGGGGTGATGGCATCGTCTCAGCCCACGATGAACAACCTGACCTTCGGCAACGATCGCCATCAATACTATGAAACCCTTTCGGGCGGGAGTGGTGCCGGGGAAGGCTTCGATGGGACAGCCGTCGTCCAGACGCATATGACCAATTCAAGGCTGACCGATCCCGAGGTTTTGGAATTGCGGTTTCCGATCCGGGTCGATACCCATCAGATTCGCAAGGGATCCGGAGGGAAGGGTCGATGGCAGGGGGGGGATGGGGCTCTGAGGCGACTGGAGTTTCTGGAGCCGATGACCGTTAGTTTGCTCACCAATGGGCGGACGGCAGGTGCCTTCGGATTGCATGGCGGTCATTCTGGAGCTCCCGGAGTCAATCGTCTGAAGCGAAAGAATGGGAAGGTGGAGATTCTGGGGCATCTGGCAGAGGTCCAGATGGAGCCGGGTGATCGGCTGGAGGTCGAAACGCCTGGAGGCGGCGGCTTTGGATGCGAGGATCCTAGCTAGATCGCCCCATGGCGTGATGCCCTCAAGAGGCCTACACTGGCCTCGTTCCCCATGAAATGAATGAGGTGGGTCATGACACTGCTCTCACGTCAGGATGCTTCCATTCTCTGGTTCGATGCTTTGGGTATCGAAGATGTTCCTTTGGTCGGCGGCAAGAATGCTTCCCTTGGAGAGATGTATCGCGGATTG
>CAYFOC010000341.1:0-1612 GCA_964344615.1 uncultured Methylococcus sp. | reverse complement strand
GAATCTGTACTTAACCCATACCTTCTGGCCTTACCCATCATGCGGTCAGGCGTAAAGAAGGCGCACTCCAGGAAGATGTCTTGCGTTTCCGGCCCGACAGCGGAGGCTTTCCCGCCCATGATGCCCGCCAAGGCCAAAGGCGCAACTTCATCAGCAATGACGAGTGTTTCAGCATCCAGCGTGATGGTCTGACCATTCAGGAGCTCAAGGGTCTCCCCGTGTTGTGCGAGCCTCACGACGACAGACCCTTCGATACGATCTGAATCAAAGGCATGCAGAGGTTGCCCGAGTTCGAGCAGCACATAATTTGTGACATCGACAAGGATATCCAAGGACCGGATACCCGAACGACGCAGACGCTCCTTCATCCATTCTGGCGTAGGGGCATTGCGATTCACGCCTTCGATCATTTGTCCCAGATAGCGGGGGCAATCCTCAGGACTCGATATCCTGACCTTTTTGACCGCCGTGGAAGATACGGTGACTGATGCGATCTCTGCGGCAGGGAAAGCCAATGCATTCAGGAGGGCGACTTCACGTGCAATCCCCTCAACGCTGAGACAATCCGCGCGGTTTGGGGTCAGATCAACTTCGATGAGGTTATCTTCAAGGCCCAGATACTCCCGGATGTCCTCGCCTACCGGGGCATCCAATGGAAGTTCCAGAAGGCCTGACGCATCTTCTTCGATTCCGAGCTCCTTGGCCGAACACAGCATTCCGAAAGACTCGACACCCCGGAGTTTTGCGGGCTTTATCTTGAAATCCCCTGGCAACACGGCTCCAACCAAGGCCAGAGGCACCCGGATACCCGGTCGCGCATTAGGCGCGCCACAGACGATCTGGAGGACGCCCGCCGCGCCGGCTGAGACGGAACAGATCCGAAGTCGATCAGCCTCAGGATGGGGTTCTGCAGTAAGAATTTCGCCGACCACCACCTGTGTGAACTTGCCGGCTGCCGGAGTGATGCTATCGACTTCCAAGCCAGCCATCGTCAGCTGGTGGACTAACTCATCCGCCGTAAGCGCCGGATTTACATACTGTCGAAGCCAATTTTCGCTGAAACGCATAGTAATTCCGCCAGAGTGAGGCTAGAACGCAGGGAACTGACGCAGGAACTTGAGATCGTTCTCAAAAAACAGCCTCAGGTCATTAATCCCATAGCGGAGCATGGCCATACGCTCCACGCCAAGACCAAAGGCAAAGCCGGAATAGACTTCCGGGTCGATGTTGGCAAAACCAAACACCTTCGGATGAATCATTCCGCACCCCATGACCTCGAGCCACCCGGTCTGTTTGCAGACTCGGCATCCCTGACCATCACAAATGACACAGGCGATATCGACCTCTGCCGAGGGCTCAGTGAAGGGGAAGTAGGACGGCCGAAAACGAACATCAACGTCCTTCTCGAAGAAGTGCGTCAGAAATTCATAAAGAACGCCACGAAGATCAGCAAAACTGACATCTTTATCCACCAGGAAACCTTCAACCTGATGAAACATCGGCGTATGTGTCAGATCCGAATCACATCGATAGACCCGGCCCGGGGCTAGAATGCGGAGCGGAGGCTCACGGGTCTCCATGACGCGCACCTGCACCGGGGACGTATGCGTCC
>CAYFOC010000340.1:0-1624 GCA_964344615.1 uncultured Methylococcus sp. | reverse complement strand
TGGTTTCCAGACGACGCAGGCTGTCTTCATCCAGTTTCTCAAGATGCTGCCTGAAATAAGCCACCAGGGTTGCGCGGTATTCGAGGCGCTCTTCGGCAGTACCCAGTGAATTGATCTCAAGACGCAGGTCTTTTTCGATCCCGAGTGCACGCCAGAGTCTCCGGCAAAGGAGGAGCAATTCGAGGTCGATATCCGGACCTGGAAGACCATAGGTCTCGACGCCAAACTGATAAAACTGTCGATAACGTCCCTTCTGCGGACGCTCATGACGGAACATCTGGCCGAGATACCACAGCTTTTGCACTTGATTGTGGAGCAGGCCATGCTCGAGGCACGCGCGAAGACAACCGGCTGTTCCCTCGGGTCTCAAGGTCAGCGAATCGCCGTTTCGATCGTCAAAGGTATACATCTCCTTTTCAACGATATCGGTGACTTCGCCGATCGAGCGCTTGAACAATTCGGTCTTTTCAACGATCGGGAGACGGATTTCCTGATAGCCATAAGCCGCCATCACCCGGCGCAATTCGGCTTCGACGCGCTGCCAGCGGGGGCTCTGTTCGGGGAGCACATCGTGCATGCCCCGGATGGCCTGGATCTTTTCACTCATGAAAGGGGTTCCTTTGGGGAATTTAGGGGCTCGTGGCGTTGAGCCGGATCGTCCGCTTGGTGCGGTCGTTCACCTTGCCCACCAACTGTCCGCAGGCCGCATCAATGTCATCGCCACGGGTCTTCCGGGTCGTCGTGACCAGGCCTCCTGCCTGAAGAATCTCGCTGAACCGTCGGATGGTCTCGGGGTTCGAGCAGCGATAGGAGGACCCTGGAAAGGGATTGAACGGAATCAGGTTCACCTTTGACGGCAACCGATTTAGAACGCGCAGCAATTGACGTGCATGCAGGGGGGTATCGTTGATGCCATCCAGCATCACGTATTCGATGGTGACCTTGCGCCTCGGATCGCCGCCAAGATACACCCGGCAGGCATCGATGAGCTCCTTGATCGGGTATTTCTGATTGATCGGGACCAGTTCGTTTCGAAGCTCATCCGTCGGCGCATGCAGCGAAACCGCAAGACTGACGTCGGAGACTTCGGCAAGGCGCTCCAGGGCCGGCACCACGCCGGAGGTACTCAAGGTCACGCGCCGCTTAGAAAGACCATAGGCATGGTCATCAAGCATCAGCGTGATAGCAGAAACCACATTGGAGAAGTTCAGCAGAGGCTCACCCATCCCCATCAGGACGACATTGGTGACGGCCCCGATACCCAGCTCGCGCTGAGCGACCCACAACTGACCAATGATCTCGCTCGCCTCAAGATTGCGGTTGAAACCCTGACGTGCGGTCGAACAAAAGGAACACTCCAGCGCACATCCCACCTGGGATGAGATGCAGAGCGTGCCTCGGGATTCTTCGGGGATGAACACGGTCTCGATGCGATTGGTGGCATCGGTGCTCAAAACCCACTTGATCGTTCCATCGGAAGAGACCTGTTCGTGAACGATCTCCGGGGGAACAATGGTGCACGCCGACTCCAGCTTGGCCCTGAAGGCCTTGCTGAGGTCGGTCATGGCGCCAAAATCATCAACGCCACGCTGATGGATCCACTGGATCAGCTGCGTGGCGCGGA
>CAYFOC010000339.1:0-1627 GCA_964344615.1 uncultured Methylococcus sp. | reverse complement strand
CCCTGGCTTGCATTCATCCCGGTTACCGAGATCTGGCGGACCAGAATCCCACCCTCAGGTTGGAGTCAGTTTGACCTGAATAGGTCGGAGTGCCATCCCACTCATTAATTTAATTCCCCACAGCAATTCACTTCGCGTCGTGGTTCTCGGCGGTGGGGTCATCGGTGTTCCTGTGCAACGCTCAATGGAAGCGGCCCCGATGTCGCCTGGAAAAATGAGGCCTAGCGATGTTCAAGGACACCGATCTTACGGATCCAGGTTGGGGCGGTGGACCGTAGCCACTCTTTAGCCGTACTTTCATCCCGAAGGGTCATATCGAGATAGGCGGTGGTGATGGCCTCGATGGCCGCGAGTTCCTGGCCGTAATGCCGCTGATCCGTGCCTCTTGGCCTTCCGCTGGAGCGAGTGCCATGATGGCCACCTTGCCCCCCATTCCCCTGAATAGCCGACTCGTCCTGCTGATCCGCATATTCGGGATCAAGTTCGCCTTCACGGCGCTCCCAAGGGAGGCCTTCCTGAGTGTCGTAGGGATTCGTACCCGAGAGTTGTCGGTGGTTCCCGTTATGGAAAAGCAACAGCATCTTATTGCCGGGACTCGAAGCTTCATATAGGGCGGTCCTGAGTGAGGGACTGGTCATCCCCCATGGATCATCATCACGCTGCCCCGTGACCGAGAGCACGGGTAGGGTGATCTGCGTAAAACGACTATTGATGTTTCCTGCGGCAAGATCCACATGAGGACTCAGCAAGATGACCGAGATGGGATTGAGCGCAGTCTCGGGTTGAGACCCCTTGCGATCCTGTTCGCCTGCGAGTGTCGCTGCGGTTTGTGCGCCAAGGTCGTAGCCCGCGAGCGCCAGATGATCGGTATCCATTTTACGGGTCAGGCTTGCGCCGCTTGCTTTCCTGTGGCGCAGCTCGCTGATGAACCATCGGACGGTTGCAACACGGCCATCCAGATCAGACTTGCCAAAGTGACGACGACCAATCCCATGAAGGTCGACCAGATCATCGTGGCCCAGACGTCTCACTGCGTCGGCTGATTTGACCGGCTGTATCGCGATGACCGCATAGCCGGCACGAGCCCAGGTCTCCCGCCAGAGTAAGCCGCCGTTGGCGTCTTCTCCGAGCCCAGGGAGGTAGATCAGTACCGGGTAGGTGCCCGCTTCCTCGGGGATGAGAAAATTAAGATCCACAAGTCCCATCGGTGCTCGCCATTGTTCCCGGGTAGAGCCCGGCGTCAACTGGCGGCTGGGCGTGTAGGCGCCTTTGATTTTGAAATCCTCCCGATGCTGAAGGACTTCATCCGCATTGGGCATGTTGGGATGTGATCCACAGCCGGTCAGGACCGATGAAAACAAGAACAGCCATGGCAGGGTTTTAATGAAAGGCATGAACGGGTGAGGGTCAAGGATCGTAATGGATCCATTGTAGAGGGGGTCTACCGGGCACTCAACCCAGTTTGTTGGACGGGCGCTTTGGTGCATAATGACTGACCATAGGACTCAACAATCCTTCCCCTTCATGGTGTTGGCATCAACCCGCAAGGCGAGGGCCCCGGTTACCCCTTTGATCAGAGCTATCAGAATCATGCGGCGAAAGCTGTTGCCACTTCTTTTATGTCTTC
>CAYFOC010000338.1:0-1635 GCA_964344615.1 uncultured Methylococcus sp. | reverse complement strand
TTTGGAGGCCTTGCATGCAGAGATATCCTGTCCCCCTTTGGCCAAATGCCCTGATCTTCTTTGGAGTCCACGCTCAGTTCGAATCTGGTGAGGTCTTGATATGACGCCTGCCTATCTGGTCATTGGCATCATCGCCGCTCTGCTTTGGATTTATCTCCTCATCGCTCTTTTCTTTCCGGAGCGCTTCCAGTGACATCGAATGTCGCGATCCAATGGGTCGGATTTATTTTCGCCCTCTTGGTGCTTGCTTATCCCCTTGGCGTTTTTATCGCGAAAGTGCTCCTTGGCGAAGCCCCCGGAGTGAAGTGGGTGGCTCCTCTGGAGCGAGGTCTGTATCGGCTTGCAGGGGTCGATCCTGATCATGAAATGTCATGGCGGGAATACGCCCTTCATCTTTTGATCTTCAGTGGGCTCGGTACTCTCTTGCTTTATCTGATGCAACGGTTCCAGTCGATGTTGCCCCTGAATCCTGAAGCGTTTCCCCGTGTTTCTGCGGATCTTGCCTTCAACACCGCTGTCAGTTTTGTGACCAATACCAATTGGCAGGGGTATGCCGGTGAATCCTCGCTCAGTGATCTTACGCAAATGGGCGGTCTCACCGTTCAGAACTTTCTTTCAGCAGCGTCCGGGATGGCCGTCCTTTTTGCCCTGGTGCGGGGTTTTACCCGGCGAAGCACCTCGACCATCGGCAATTTCTGGGTGGATCTGACACGATCGATCCTTTATGTACTGCTGCCTCTTTCACTGATTCTGGCGATCCTGTTGGCAGGGCAGGGTGTGGTGCAGAGTTTTTCAGGCTATCGGACCACCGAGACCTTACAGGGGCTGCATCATGAATCTATGGCATCGGTTGCTGAAGCGGCTTCAAAAGCCCGGGTCCCTCTAGGCCCCGTTGCATCGCAGGTAGCCATCAAGCAGTTAGGGACGAACGGGGGAGGGTACTTCAACGTCAATTCGGCCCATCCTTTTGAAAACCCAACGCCTTTCTCCAATCTTCTGGAACTCCTGGCCATCCTTCTCATTCCCGCAGCGCTTTGCTTTACGTTTGGCGTGCTGGTTGGAGACCCTCGGCAGGGGTATGTCATTCTCGGCAGCATGACGCTGGTTTTCATGATGCTTGCCCTCCTGGAGATCAGCGTGGAGCAAGCAGGGAGTCCTCTTTTTTCACGGCTGGGTATCGATGATCATCTTTCATCGCTCCAGTCGGGGGGCAACATGGAGGGTAAGGAAACCCGATTTGGCATCGTAGGGTCCGCAGTCTGGGCGGTTGCAACGACAGCGGCTTCCAATGGCTCCGTCAATGCCATGCTGGATTCCTTTACGCCGATCGGTGGGCTGATCCCAATGTGGCTGATGCAGTTGGGTGAGGTCATCTTCGGAGGCGTAGGCTCAGGGCTTTACGGCATGCTGGTATTCGCCATGGTGGCGGTGTTCATCGCCGGCCTCATGATTGGCCGGACGCCGGAGTACCTTGGGAAGAAAATCGAGGCCTTTGAAATGCAGATGGCGGCGCTGGTGATTTTGATTCCGCCTTTCCTCGTCCTGACGGGGACGGCACTTTCGGTATTGCTAGCCTCAGGACGAGGGGCCGTTGCTAATCCCGGGGCACATGGATTCAGCGAGATTCTCTATGCC
>CAYFOC010000337.1:0-1643 GCA_964344615.1 uncultured Methylococcus sp. | reverse complement strand
TGACCTGTTGCAGGCCACCCTCTTCCCGGGCCGACGCGAGGACGGGCATGAGGGCTTGGGAAAAGACGCCTTCTGCAAACAGTCGGCGCAGGAAATTCGGGATCTTGAAGGCCACGAAGAAGGCATCGGTGATTCCCGTGGCCCCGAACACCTGAGCAATGACCAGGTCACGGACAAATCCAAGGATCCGGGAGCCCAGTGTCAGGCCACTGATCAGCCCGGAAGATTTCAGAAGCGTTCCTTTCACGCCGATCTTGGTGGGGTGCGGCGGGAACTAAAGTTCATCGGGCGTGTGAATCCAGTCCTCCTGAGGGGGCTGGACATGGGCCACGATGCGGTCGATCAAGGCTTCTACATCCCTTTCATCGATCACCAGATCACGGTTTCGAGGACGAATGAAGCCCTCGTCGAGCGTATGGTTGATCAGGGCAATCAGGGGGTCGTAGTAGCCCTCGACATTCAGCAGCCCGATCGGTTTATGGTGGAATCCAAGCTGCGCCCACGTCACGACCTCGAAGAGTTCCTCATACGTGCCGTAGCCTCCGGGCAAGGCGAGGAATCCATCGGAAAGTTCTGCCATACGGGCTTTGCGGGTATGCATCGAATCGACGACTTCAAGCCGGGTGGCGCCGAGATCCTCAATGGGGATGCCGGCGACCTCACGTCCCAGCAGGGCTTCAGGGATTACCCCGATCACCTCGCCACCGGCTTCAAGGGCGGCCGCGGCCATTCGTCCCATCAGGCCGACGTTGCCTCCTCCATAAACCAGACCGATTCCGCGCCGGGCCAGAGAGCGTCCGACCGCTTCCGCGGCTTCCCCATAGCTCGCGCGATGGCCGTGGCTGGCGGCCAGGAAAACGCAGAGTCGATGGATCGGGGGAGAGGCGAAGGACATGGCGGCTTAGGCTGCTGGACTTTAATGGTGCGAGGATAGCATGGGGCGGAATAGGCCTTCTCGGGCCCGTATCGGAATAATTGACTATTTTCGTCGGATATGTGACTCTCGCCCTCACATTTCGCGCTCTCCGAGGAGAATCCGACCGTGCGTTTAACGACCAAGGGCCGCTACGCCGTGACAGCCATGCTGGACTTGGCGTTTCACAGCGAGAAGAAGCCCGTGACCCTCACTGACATTGCGAAACGGCAGGAAATCTCCCTGTCCTATCTGGAACAACTGTTCGCGCGGCTTCGTCGCTCCGGCATGGTCGAGGGTGTTCGGGGTCCCGGTGGCGGCTACCAGCTCAGTCGTCGTGCGGAGTCCATCAGCATTGCCGAAATCATCTCGGCGGTGGATGAGACCATCGACTCCACGCGGTGCGGAGGGCAGGGCAACTGCCAGAATTCACATCCCTGCCTGACCCATGATCTTTGGATGGGACTCAGCGACCAGATTCGCCAATACCTTGATTCGATTACCTTGCAGGATGTCCTGTCCCGGACGATTGTCCGTGAGGTGGCTGAAAGACAGGATCAGCATGTGCTCGGTGCAGCACTCGAAATTCCCCTGCAGCGAGGCATTCGACTCTGAAAGCGGCGGGCGGGCTGGTCTATCTGGATCACAACGCTACCACTCCGCTCGATGAGAGGGTCCTTGAGGCCATGCTGCCCTATCTGGGGCCTTATTACGGTAATCCGTCTGCCCT
>CAYFOC010000336.1:0-1652 GCA_964344615.1 uncultured Methylococcus sp. | reverse complement strand
CGATGAAGATCGACAAAGACGGAAACATGGAACTTTCTGCGGAAGAAAACCAGAGTCTCATGGATCAACTAGAAATTCATCGCCGTGACTATGACGATCCTCCCGTTGACATCGAATTTGAAGGCGACGAGGAAGGCGCGGTCAAATTCCGAGCCACCAATACGCGAACAGGAAAAACGGTCACGCTCGTCTTCGACACCGTCGAAGACTAATACCCTCTATCAGTTGGGGTAGGGAAAACCCCGTGAAAGCAGAACCTGAAGGGTTCTGTCATGCCCGTAGATATCATCGAAAAAGCTGATCCGCCCTTCCTGATCCACCATCACCGTGGAGTAGAGAATGTATACCGGTATCGGCTTTTTTAGCATGATGGTCTTGGTCACTTCGCCATTTGCAAATTCTGCGATGCGCTCTGGGGGCCAATCCCCATTATCTTCCAGCACCCACTCTGCTAAACGTTGAGGATCTTGCACCCGAATGCAGCCGTGACTGAAATCGCGCCGGTCACGACTGAAAAGCCCTTTACTCGGCGTACTGTGCAGATAGACGTTGTTGACATTAGGAAAGGAAAACTTGAAAAGCCCTAGCGCATTATCGGGGCCCGGACGCTGGCGAATCTTCAACGAACCTCCCGCAACACGATCCAGATTTGCCGAATCCGCGGACAAGGGAACTGCAGCCGGCGCGAAAGCAGGGACTATCTCAAGGTTGTTTTTCTGGAGATAAGCAGGGCTCCTCCTGATTTCGGGCACCACTTCCTTGGCCGCGATCGCCTCAGGCACATTCCAGTAGGGCCTGAAAGTGACCATCGTCATATCCGAGTGAAAGATGGGCGTCTGCCGCCCGTCAATCGCCTGCCCAACAACTACATTCATCTGGAGCTCATGATGACCGATCCCGTCACCAGCCCGAGCACCATAAAGCTGAAATGAAGGGATATTGACGATCAAATAGTGACCACGAACCCCTTCTGACAGCCATCGAAGCCGCTCAAGCCCTAACTCAATCTGCTTCAATCGATCTGCCACGGGAACAGACAGCCTAGACAACGTTCCCTTGCCGATGACGCCATCAGCCGTCAAGCCATGACGAGACTGGAAGGCCTTGACCGCCTGCTCCAGCTGCGGATCATAGATCTCCGACCTTCCGTCCTGGGCTACCCCCCCTTCCCGGAGATCACCTAAGGCAACCAACAACTCCCTCAGCGCAGGCACATCCTTATTTGCCATGCCTGGCGTGAATTTCGCCGGGAAAGAAAACTTTGGCCTTGGCAAATCTGTCGCCAAAGTCCGATAGCGGGCAAGCGCACTCTTGAGCGGCTGATAAATCGGGAAGCGCGGCTCAAGGTCAGAGAGTAGAACTCGGGGTGAAGGGCTCCGGGTCATCTCAAGAACCCGGGCAGGTATCTCTTGTTTACGCGGAGCCACATCAAGATCAAAGCCCACGCTTCGTGGATTGACTCGCCCTACGCGAAGATTGGTGGCAAAACGTAATACGGCAATGCTCAACCCCACATCGTATGCCGCAACGTTCGAAGCACTCTGAAACCGTTCGGGTGCCTCCTGCCCCCACCGATCCAAAAGACTCGCGTCATAGTCATCCGGCACAAGACCCACCGCATCAGCCTCCTTGAGTGCCGCCACGATAGCCAG
>CAYFOC010000335.1:0-1652 GCA_964344615.1 uncultured Methylococcus sp. | reverse complement strand
CGATACAAAGGTTGAGGGCAAAGGCGCCAATCAAGGCATGCCACCGTGTATATCCAGGGGGTGCAACCAATCGTTCTCTTGAGAAAATTCCTTTCAAGCTCGCCTCCTTTTACGATCATTACCCGGTCAGAGACAGGCCTTAAACCGCCCGCCATGGCCGACACGACACAAACGGTTTGGATTATACCGACTTAAAAACCAGGAACTGTGTGCTCGACTCCCCGCACACTCAGGAATACATGGTTCACTTGAAGGGAGAGGCGTACAATCTCAATTGGAAATTTGATAACAAGGCGGCGATCCCCGCCATAGTCGGCTCCATATCGACCAACGGGAATAGTCTCGCTGCCTGAGGCCCCGGAGGACATTTGCTTGAGCCCTGAAATCCCAGCTGAAACCCCTACCACCGCTGAAAAGCGATCTCACAAGCCGTCGACCGTCGGTCCTGATCCTAAGGTGGTCGCCGAGATTGAAGCGATCAGTCATGATCCATCCGCTTCGGTAGTGGCGCACGCCCCTCATACTTTCGATGAGGATTCTGAGGCTGCGCCTCTTCCTAAGGACTACCCCTATGACACTCGCATCAAGCGTCGCGAATATGAGCGTCAGAAACATCACCTTCAGATCGAACTTCTTAAAGTTCAAAACTGGGTCAAGGAGAGCGGCCAGAAGATCATTGTCATTTTTGAAGGTCGTGATGCTGCGGGGAAAGGAGGCACCATCAAGCGTTTCATGGAGCACCTCAATCCTCGCGGTGCGCGAGTCGTTGCGCTTGAAAAACCCAATGATGTCGAGCGTGGACAATGGTACTTCCAACGCTACGTCTCCCACTTTCCGACAGCAGGTGAAATCGTTTTTTTTGACCGTTCTTGGTACAACCGTGCGGGGGTAGAGCGAGTCATGGGATTTTGCAAGCCTCTGGAGTATCTTGAGTTTCTAAGGCAAACACCTGAATTTGAACGTATGCTCGTGAATAGCGGCACCCTGTTGTTCAAATACTGGTTTTCGGTCTCAAGAGATGAACAGCTTCGCCGGTTTATTGCTCGCCGTGATGATCCGCTGAAACACTGGAAACTCTCCCCTATCGACATCAAGTCACTTGACCGCTGGGATGACTACACCGAGGCTAAACAATCCATGTTTTTCCATACGGATACGGCAGATGCGCCGTGGACCGTCGTTAAATCAGATGACAAGAAAAGAGCGCGTATCAACTGTATGCGTCATTTCCTGCATTCACTCCCTTACTGGGACAAGGATGAAAAAGTCGCCATGGCCCCTGATCCCATGCTGGTTGGCGCAGCAGCCAAAGTCTTGGAACAAAGCGAACAGAAAAAGTGATTCCGTTCAGAGTTCCAAGGATCGCAACAGTCCTCATCGTCATCTTCTCCTGGGATGTGCGTTCAGCACCGGACCATATTGCGGCGAATGATCATGAATTCCCATTCTTGTCCTATACCGAGAGCCAGGGATCTTCGAACTCAAATGTGACTTGTCGACCGGGGCCAGAGGGGCGCATGATCTGCATCCGCTCCGGTGCTCCAATCGAGACCATGACACCATTTCAGGGGGGGTGGTACGGGTCACAAGGCACCCAATGCCATCCGACACTCACCGGCGGAATGTCTTGCCAATCTGGGAAAAAGCCATGA
>CAYFOC010000334.1:0-1655 GCA_964344615.1 uncultured Methylococcus sp. | reverse complement strand
CACGGG
Source organism: uncultured Methylococcus sp. (assembly GCA_964344615.1). Taxonomy (GTDB): domain Bacteria; phylum Pseudomonadota; class Gammaproteobacteria; order Methylococcales; family Methylococcaceae; genus UBA6136. The sequence continues at coordinate 1,649 of CAYFOC010000334.1, read as the reverse complement.
ATCAGCATGTCAAAAATTGAATCTCGTCCATCTCGAAAGGATGTCTGGGATTATGTTTTCTTCATTGATGTCGAAGGTCATTGCGATGATCCAACGGTGGCGAAGGCGCTTGAGGAAGTCGCATCAAGATCGACACTGCTCAAAGTGCTTGGTTCCTACCCAAAGGCATTGACCTAAGGTTTTTAAGGTTATGAATCCCATCGAACTCGCGTTACCTGGCGTACAAAAACTGACGCCGTATCTCCCCGGTAAGCCCATCAGTGACTTGCAGCGGGAGCTGGGCATAGAGCATGTTGTGAAACTGGCTTCAAATGAGAATCCGCTGGGCCCGAGCCCCAAGGCCCTGGCTGCGGTACGCTCAGCCCTTGACGAGCTCCACCTCTATCCTGATGGGGGTGGGTTTGCCCTCAAGGCCGCTCTCGCTGCAAAGTTGGACGTTGTGAGGGATGGCATTACCTTGGGCAACGGATCCAATGATGTTTTAGAACTGGTTGCGAGAGCTTTCCTGGCTCCTGGCCTCTCTGCTGTCTTTTCTGAGCATGCATTTGCTGTCTATCCAATCGTGACTCAGGCTGTGGGCGCTAACGCAAAGATAGCAACAGCCGAGGACGGTACTCGGGGTCCTCGTTATGGCCATGACCTCACGGCGATGCTCAGTTTGATCGACGCTTCCACTCGGGTCGTGTTCATAGCCAATCCGAATAACCCGACGGGCACCTATTTGTCTCGGGACGCGCTTGCATCTTTTCTTGAAAAGGTCCCGTCAAATGTCATCGTGGTCATTGACGAAGCGTATTTTGAGTATGTTCAGGAAGCGGATTACCCGAATGCCTTATCCTGGCTTCCCGGCTATCCGAATCTGATTGTGACCCGTACTTTTTCCAAAGCCTATGGGCTTGCTGGGCTCAGAGTAGGGTATGCCGTCTCTAGTCCTGAAATTGCAGATATCCTTAACCGTGTGCGACAGCCCTTCAACGTCAATCTGCCGGCCCTTGAAGGCGCCCGGGCTGCACTCAGTGATGAGGAACACCTATCACAGACCGTCTCACTGAATCGGCGCGAGTTGAGCCATATGGTGCAGCAGCTCCAAAGTCGGAACTTTGAAGTGATTCCGTCGGTAGGCAATTTTGTGACTTTTGATCTGGGTCGCCCTGCGCAGCCGATTTACGATGGCTTGCTTCGAGAAGGTGTCATTGTCAGGCCCGTCGCCAATTACGGATTACCCAATCATCTTCGGGTAACAATCGGGACATCGGCTGAAAATCGTTCATTCCTGGATGCACTGGATCGGGTGATCGCCGGATGCTGAACCGGTTGTGCATCATTGGTGTTGGACTAATCGGTGGCTCATTCGCGTTATCTCTAAGAGAAGCAGGTCTTGTCCGCGAAGTCGTGGGTGTCGATCGTGATCTTGAAAACCTTCGGCTTGCTGAGTTTCTAGGTCTGATTGACCGCGGTGCAGCGTCCTTGGAAGAGGGCGTGGAAGGTGCGGACTGCGTCTTCATTGCAGTCCCCGTTGGCGTCATGCCGGCCATCTTCCGTGGACTGGCTCCTCTCTGGCAGAATGATACGGTCTATTGCGATGCAGGAAGCACGAAAAGAGACGTCCTCGCCGCTCTTGAGAGTGTGTTTGGTGAGGTGCCCTCTAA
>CAYFOC010000333.1:0-1691 GCA_964344615.1 uncultured Methylococcus sp. | reverse complement strand
CGGTAGCCCTCTTGGGCCTTCGGGGTGAGGGCATCCTTTTGATGAGCATAGAGCCATTCATCAAAAGGGGAGTTCCCGGCGGTCAGCGTGCGTTCATATTGGGCCAATGCTTCACCAACCGTATCCATAGTCGGTTCTTTTTTGAAGGCAGTTTCAAATAGTCCGGCATAGTCTGGGGACTGCCTGATTTTCCGCAGTACCTCTCCAACAGATGGGTTACCCATCTCATTTGCGGCCAAAAAGGGCCCCCACACCTGATTCTCAAGACGGTCTTCGCGTCCATCATGGAAGAATCGCTTCAGGCGGCCCGTATTGAGGATGGTTGGGGCATTCCTTCGAACGGTCCGTCCTTCAATACCGATGGCCGTCGATTGCTCCTGGCTGGTAAAACCCTGTTCAGGAATATGGCACATCGCACAGGAGAAGGTTCCGTTCAGGGAGAGCCTGCGGTCGAAAAAAAGCTTTCGGCCAAGGGCGACTTTCTGAGGAGATAGGGGGGAACAATAATCGGAGGGATCGTCGGGTAACCCTCGAGCGTTTTTAGCGACAAGTCCGATCAAGTCCTGAGCGGTGCCTTGGCGCTGGGTCAGTGCGGCGCTTTCAGTTTTATAGTCCCTCCGCTCGTAGCCCGTCTTGTCATCGCCACTACGAAGATGGGGGGCTGTCAGCTTTGTAACGCTATTTCTGGCCTGTGAAGGTCCCATGACCAGGGTTCGGAGGTCGGAAAGGAGTAGATCAGGATGCAAAGTGGACGGGGTGTAACTGTTTCGGATTCTAAAATTGGAATCAACAAGCAATACCCTCAGGATATGGGAGAAGTCCCCGGTCAGGGCACCACCCTCAGTGACTTCCGGGCTCACCGTTTGTTGATAGCCTTTTAGGAGGCTCTTTAAGGCCTGCGTGGATTCTGGGGTCAGAAACAGCCAGTCATAGCCTTTTTGTAGAAATGGTTTACCGTAGGTAGCCATGACCTTCGGTGTATCGCGCTTCGGATCAAAACTGATGGTCAGAATGCGCAGCCTTGATGATAAATCGGGATCTTTTTCAAGCGCCTTTCGGGTTCTCTCTAGGACGTGTGTTGCGAGTGGGCAGCCGTTTGCATCATGGCAACTTGAGTAGATGAAACTCAAGAGCGTGATCTTGTCCTTCATGGCTTCATGAAGGGTGATGCGTTGACCGTTGGAATTCAGCAGTCGCGCATCGGTTGCAGGACCTAGGTCGGGCAGGGCATAGGATCCAGCTTCAGGGGCCTTGAAGCCTAAATCGCCGTAGCCAGGGGCCAGCAGGGGTGAGGAATTCGTGTCCCCCGCCGCCGGCACGGCGGCGGAGAGCGCGAATAAAGGGAAGAGGAGGTGGATCAGAAGAGCGATCACGTTTCCTCTTGGTGATCCGTTAAGGATTTTTGGCCAAAGTGCCGGCATTGCCGTTCTTTGCGACATTGGAATAGAGAGCATGCGCTCCAAATCGCATCTGATGTGGCCGGCCCAGCTTTGCAGCCGTGAAATCGATGGCAAAGGTCTGCTTCAGTTCTTTCCCATTCCAGGCAAAGAGTTTCAGGAACTGCTCGTTGTCAGCACCCTTCTTGTCCCAGTTGGCAAGAAGGGATGAGGTGTAATAGAGGCGCTTTCCATCCCAACTGGATGACACCATGTTGACCTGTGCTCCGATATGCTTTTCATAGATCTGCACGG
>CAYFOC010000332.1:0-1691 GCA_964344615.1 uncultured Methylococcus sp. | reverse complement strand
GGTAATCTTCCAAGCTGACGGGGTCGGTAATTCCAACACGAGCGAATGTCAGTCGCTCCTGCTTCTTAAGGAAAGGGATTTCTTCTGTGAGCCCCTGATGCAGCGGATGCTCACCACCCTCAAGGAAACCTTTATCGAACAGAGATTCCACATCAGAAGCGCTCACCGGCCCATAAGCGATGCGACCCTTCGGGCCTTCCACTTCGACCATGGGTTCGAGCCAATAGAGCCCTCTGGATCCATTGCGAACCAGGGTAATCTCAATACCGCGCCGCTCTGCCGCCTTGGCAATCGCAACGGCGACTGATTCCGCACCAAGACTCAGGGCACATGAATCACGGGGAACGAAAACCTTAACCATGATTGCCTCTCGCTTCAGCAATAATTTCATCGAAGCGCTCGGGAGACACGCGGCCATAGACCTCTTTGTCGATCATGATCGCCGGCGAACAGGCGCAATTTCCAAGGCAGTAGACGGGTTCGAGCGAAAAGTCACCGTCTGCGGTGTTTTCGTGATAATCGATTCCGAGAGTCGACTTGGCGTGAGCTTCAAGGGCATCCGAACCCATAGCCTGGCAAGATTCCGCTCGGCACAGATGAATCGTCTTGCGCCCTGGAGGCGTTTGTCTGAAATAGTGATAGAACGTGATCACGCCATGCACTTCCGCACGGGAAAGGTTCAACGCTTCAGCAATCGTGGGGACACTCTCAGGCGGCACGAAGCCAATCCGGTCTTGGATTGCGTGAAGGATGGGGAGCAGTGCCCCCGGCTTCTGCTTGAGGCTGTCAATGATCGCCTCAATCTCCTGATGGTCCCGTTCGAGCTCTTTCATGAAATGGCCTGTCCTCGCTGTTTCCTCAAGGGGTAGATACTCTCGAATACGAGAGGCGTACCACCGGAGTCTGGCATGATTTATAGACCGCGAATTCTACCTTCATTGGGCATTTTCTGAAAACCAGTATTCTGACTAATTTACTCGGTTTTTGTTCCCGCACAATCATCCCAACAAGAAGATCATTTCAGCGCACCGCCCCAAAGCCAATATGGCGCTAAAATCCCCGCTCTAAAGATCTGATCGAATGTTTGATTTCATGCGAAATTCCGGACCTCCCCTATCCTTTGAATCGCTACTCGACGCCCTGGTTCGCGCCTTGGGCGCAAAGTTCCAGCGCCTCTATTTCCAGACTGTAGAGCAAGCTGGCCACCATAAGCGCGACATTCTGGTTACACGCGTTGAACAGGCCCGCGATAGCCTTGAAGAGGCAAAAACGCAATTCCAGACGGCTCTTGAGAAATTTAGCCAACTGACTCAATTCGACGGGGGAAACCTCGAAACCGTCTATCGGCAACTCAAAATCGAATTTGACTACAGCCAATCCCGAGCACAATTGGTCCAGGAACGCATCGGAGCTGTCGAATCCGTTGCCAGAGCCTTGTTTCGCGAATGGGAAGATGAACTGGAGCAATACAGTAATCGCTCATTGAGAAGCAGCAGCCGGCAAAAATTACGCATGACCCAGCAGCATTACCTGCAACTCATCAACGCCATGCGAAAAGCCGAAGGAAAAATAGACCCGGTCCTACGCGTCTTTCAAGATCAGGTCCTTTTTTTGAAGCACAACCTGAATGCGAGGGCCATCGATTCGTTGGAACATGAACTGAACACCATGTCGCAAGGCGTCTCCGGCCT
>CAYFOC010000331.1:0-1693 GCA_964344615.1 uncultured Methylococcus sp. | reverse complement strand
TCGATCCTCTGGTGGTTGCTGCGCTGGATCAGCTGCAAAGCGAGCAAAAATAAAAAAGTTTGCAGACGGTTTTTCCTGAGTCATCCGATGCTCTCCGTCTTTTCTTCTCCAGCCCGTTACGTTCAGGGCCCTGATGCAACCCAGCGGTTGCCTGCAGAGCTGCTGAGGTCAGGGCTCCGTGGACCCTATCTGGTCGTCGCCAGTCCTTCGGCATCAAGGCTTCTTCAGGCTGTCTGGGCCTCTTCATTTTCCGCCGAGGGGTTGGCGCTCACAGAGGTTCTCTTTTCGGGTGAGTGCTCTCACGAGGAAATAGGGAGGCTGGTCGACGTTGCCCAGCGTATCGGGGCCCAAAGTCTTATCGGTGCGGGCGGTGGGAAGACGTTGGATGCGACGCGTGCCGCGGCGGCTGCCCTCGGATTGCCGGTGGTCTGTTGCCCAACGACCGCGGCCAGTGATGCGCCTTGTAGTGCACTCTCCGTCATCTACGATGCCTCTGGAGCCTTTGAGGAATGTCTCTTCTACCCTCGAAACCCTGATCTGGTTCTGGTAGACACCCGTGTCATCGCAAAAGCCCCGGTTCGGCAATTGATTGCAGGGATGGGGGATGCTCTCGCCACTCGCTTTGAGGCTGAGGCTTCGCGTAAAGCGTTCCGTATGAACGTCGTCGGGGGATTCAGTACGATGGCCGCAGCGGCTTTGGCTGATCTATGCTATCGAACGCTCCTGAGTGACGGAGAGGCGGCGGTAGAGTCGTGCAAGGCAGGCGCTGTGACCCCGGCCCTTGAACGTATCGTTGAGGCTAACACGCTTCTTTCGGGTCTTGGATTTGAATCTGGCGGGTTGGCTCTGGCTCACTCGATCCACAATGGTCTGACGGTTGCCCCTGAAACACATGACCGACTTCATGGTGAAAAGGTGGCCTTTGGAACCTTGGTTCAGTTGGTAATGGAAGGTCGGGATTCAGATACATTGCAGGAAGTACTCGACTTCTGCGTCCGTGTGGGTTTACCCATCACCCTTGCCCAGCTGGGCTTGGATCACTTGCCGGAATCACTCGTGCATGCGATTGCTGAGCGTGCCATCGCTGAGGGCGAGACATCCCATAACATGCCATTTCCTCTTTCAGTTCGCTCAGTCGCTGATGCGCTACTCACAGCTGATGCCATCGGCCGCGCCAAACTTGAGGCGGCTGCTGGTCGTTAATCGAGCAGCTTTGCGATTTGGCGGATTGTTTCGGCGGGTGAGGAAAGCGCTTCACTCTCAATCGTGAGTTGATACGTTTCTTTTCTGAGCCATGTGAGTTGGCGCTTGGCGAATTGCCTTGTTGCAGTGATTCCTTTTTCTCTCATCTCCTCGAAAGAATTCAGACCATCCAGATGCTCCCACACTTGCCGGTAGCCCACGGCCCGCATGGCGGGGAGGTCCGGATGCAGATCGCCACGATTTTTTAGGGCGCTTACCTCGTCGATGAAGCCCATTTGGAGCATGGTTTCAAATCGTAGTTGGATGCGTGATGCAAGTGTCTGTCGATCTGACGGGGAGATCAGGACGGGGATGTAGCGAAAGGCGGGTGGAGGAGGCGGGTTCTCTGCGATCACTTCGGTCATCGTTCGCCCGGTGATATGGTAGATCTCCAGAGCCCTTTGAATCCGTTGGGGATCATTGGGATGGATGCGCTCGGCGGCGACGGGAT
>CAYFOC010000330.1:0-1698 GCA_964344615.1 uncultured Methylococcus sp. | reverse complement strand
ATCCCCATGAATTTTCAGGGGGACAGCGGCAGCGGCTCTGTATCGCCCGTTCTCTCGTCTTAAGGCCCAAGCTTCTGATTCTGGATGAACCGACCAGTGCGCTGGATGTGACGGTCCAGGCGCAGGTCTTGTCCTTGCTCGAAAAATTGCGCGATCAGTTGGGGCTGAGCTATCTCTTCATTACGCATGATCTGGGCGTCGTTGCGCGAACCGCCGACCGGATGGCCGTCATGCATCAGGGCGAGATTGTCGAGATGGGAAAGACCCGGGACATTCTTACGAATCCCCGGCAGGCGGTGACCCGTGAGCTTCTGGAGGCCATGCCCCGCCTTCGGCGGGACCTTTGATCCGGGAGCTTCGATCCCCTGCCTTCTTAACGGCTGGCGGGTTCCGTACCCGGAGGGATATCGGTGTTGGGATCCTTGAGGACTTCCTGGATGGAATCCTTGAGGTCATCCGGAAGCGAATTGGACTGGACCAGATCCTTGAGTCCCGAGCGAATGTTCTGGTAGAGCGGTGATTCTTCTTCCTGGCTCAGCATGAAGTCTTCGAGCGTGGAGAGTGCGCTGAAGCGGACATCATCGCTCTGGTCCTTGATCCCGGAAAGGAGGGTGCCGATGGTGCCGGGTGAGGGCGCTTCGAGGGATCCAAGGCTCAGAGCGGCAGCGTTGCGGACGTCGGGGCTCGGATCGCTGGCTAGAACTTGCGAGAGCGTGGCTTCAGTTTGTGGGTTAGGGTAGGCCCCCAGCTGTTCGACGGCTTCGACGCGATCCGTGTCCGTGGCGCTGGCCAGCTTTTTCATGGCTTCAGCAATTTGTTCCCGCTCGACGGCCGCATCTTCCTGAGACATTTCCAAGGAAGGCGCATTGGCGCCTGGAATCCCTGAAGGCGGGGCCTTGAGATCCGGGGGCTGTCCGCTATCGACCCGGCGCTTTTCTGGCGTGTCCTGAGTCGATGGCGTTTCCTCTGCGAGATCCCCTTCAGGAGCGCCGGAATCAAGATTGAACAGCGCCAGAGCCACGATGGCGCTGGAGATCAGGAGCGTGATGATCAGGATGCGAGAAATCGACATAGGGCTTGAAAGCGTCCAGAGACAGGCCGATCGTGGCGGGATGCGCTGATTCTACCAAACCTTGAGGACGGCTCGTGGTCAGTGAGAGGCCGGAGGCGTCCAGAAGACACCGGAAGGCAAGCCTTTCGCGGCGGATCCCTCCGGTGCGACTCGAGCAAAGATCTCGGCAAGGGCTCCGAGCTCCTTGGGTCCGACGGTCGGGACCGGTGTTTCGCAATAGCCCTTGCGTAGGGCGTTGCGGAGGGTTTCATCCTTTTCCTGGGTGGCGCTAGAAATGTCGGTCCAGAGCGTATCGGAATGGCAGATCGCACCTCGCGCCTCGCCCACAGCCTTCAGGAAACCCTCAAGGTCATGGCGATGGTCTGCCGCCCATTTTTCATGGAAGACATATCCAAGGGTCGGGAGGTTGCCTTCCAGTCCTAAAAGGGCCTGAATGCCTTTTCCATCGAGGATGGTCCGATAGCCCTGGGCTTCGAGCTTGACGGCCTGGTTCCAGTAGGTGAGAACCGCATCGAGCTGGCCTTGCTTCAGGGATTCGCCGAGCAGGGGCGGTGCGCCATAGGTGACGGTGCTGGCCTGCTCAAGGTCAAGGCCATGCGATTTCTGGCCCGCGGCCCGAAGCAGGA
>CAYFOC010000329.1:0-1724 GCA_964344615.1 uncultured Methylococcus sp. | reverse complement strand
AGCGTCGTGATGAAGGAAAGACCATGGACAGTCGCTGGACCGTCATCGACTGATCTATTTTGGGGGGTCTCAGGACTCCCCATCCCCCCTCGAATAGCCCCTAGGGCAATAGCTCATGAATCAATACTTCAACTCGCTTGAAACCGTACAAAACGGTATTTTTGGTATCGCATTTTTTGTGCTGGCGTCCGGTTTCGGGCTTTTTATGGTTCGCCAGTTGCGCGGATCCCGAAGAAATACCCATCATCACGAAGTCTTTGGCTATTTCTTTGCCGTTGCGGGGGGAATCTATGGGGTCCTTCTTGGGCTGGTCGTGGTCAATGCCATGACCTATTTTGAAGATGCCAAGGCTTCCGTGACTGAAGAGGGCAGCATCCTCACCTCCATCTTTATGGTTGCCGAAAGTCAGCCTGCCAAGGATCGGGAAGACATTCAGGGGCTCGCGGAGGACTATGTCCACTCTGTGCTGGATGATGAATGGCGCACGATGGCGACCACCGGTCATCGGTCTGAGAATACTCACGCTATTCTTGATCGTCTGGTGCGTCACATTGTTCACATCGATAACACGAGAGATGGGAGTTACACGCAGCTCCTGGATCTGGCCCATTCGCTTCTTAAAGTCCGGCATGACCGGCTTGAATTTGCGAAGCATGAGATTCCGATGATTGAATGGTTCTCTCTGTGTCTCGGTGGGATCATCATCATCGCCTTTTCCTACAGCTTCGTTCTTGAGAATCTTTGGGTGCAACTCGCAGGCACCATGCTGCTTTCCACGATGATTGCACTCAATATCTATCTTGTGCTCTCTTTCAGTTCACCTTTTTCCGGGAATCTTGCGGTAAGCGATCAGGCTTTCCGCGATACCTTGTCAACCTACAGAGAACTCAAGCTGTAGCCAACAGCTTCTTTAATTGACGAAAGTCATAGTAGAGGCAGAGGAAGAGGACGCCCGGTAGCGCCACGCAAAAGGCGGCCAAGGCATTGAGATTTTGGTTCAACCAAAAGAGAACGCTGTAGCTTCCGACGGCAAAGGTCACTAAATAGGCGGTGCCCACCACCCCTATGACCGCAATACGGCCCGGGAGCGATCTTTGTACCCATCGGCGAATCCCGCTGATTTCAGGGACCACAGCAACGATCAGGTAAAAGGGCGAAAAGACAAAATCCACGAAGAGATTCACCCACAGAGGGTTCTGAGGACCTGCCTGCTCCAGGACAAAGGCGCCTGAGGTGGCATGACTCATCAATTCCTTTTGCATGTCCAGCTGAATCAATACCATGACCAGAACGATGCAGCAGAGTCGAATCAGCGGGCGTCGCATAGGTGAAATAATCCATTTGTGGAGTGGAACAGCAACATGCCCTTTCTATTATGAACATTTTCGTGCTCAATGTGTCTTTCCTTGTATCTTGCACTTTTCCACACGCGAGGGTTAACGATGGTTGGCTCCCTAACGACTGCAATCTACATGTGTCGCGAATGCGGCAATCTCTATGATGAATCGCTGGGCGATCCTGAACAGGGTGTTGACCCTGGTACGGATATCAACGACTTACCTGAAAACTGGAAATGCTCAGACTGTGGGTCGGATGTGACCTATCTCGAGCGGATCATTTAGGTATTTTGACGTATCTTGTTGATCTCTGTTGGCTACGATTGGTTATGCACAATATCTGTGGATAACTCTGTTGACAGTGCTGTGAGACAAGCTTGTTTTCAA
>CAYFOC010000328.1:0-1732 GCA_964344615.1 uncultured Methylococcus sp. | reverse complement strand
CAAAAGCATTGGTTGCCGTAAAGGCTTGAACGGAGAGCGGCTGGATGGGGGCGGGGAGACGGTGGGACCTGGTGTTCTGATCAGTGCATTGCATGCCCCATTATCTCGAAAGAGATGGATGCTTGGCCAGCACCGCCGTAAAGCCGATGGCGAGGAATGCGCCGGTTGCGACGGTAGATCCGATGGCAGACAAGAGTTCGACGCTGGAGAGAGCCAGCCCGCCGAATGCGAATATGGAGCTCAAGCTGCAAACCACAATGGCAAGCCGGGTTCTGTCTTGCTCCAGGGTATCCAGGCTTGGACGATTAAAAAATAGGGCTTGATCGAGGCTTAGGCCCATCACCAGTAGCAGGGACGCCAAATGGTAGACCGTTAATCCCCCAAACCGCATTGCCATGATCCACGCCGTACACAGCGTAGCGAGGAGCATCGGGCTCAAAATGGTCAGGGCATCGGAGAAGGACCTGAGACCTAAGACGAGGAAGCCATAGATTGCGAGGATTCCCAATAGGATCAGCTTTGAGGCTTCCACCCGATTGAGTCGAATCCGATCCGTAAGGGTCGATCTCAAATCGATCAGATGAATGCCAATAGCTTCCAGCGACCTTAACTCCGTTTCCAGCATGGGAAGGTTCTGGATGCCATAAAGGGGAATCATGATGGCGCTGTGATCGCCAGAAGCCACATGAAGCGCGCTTATTTCTGTTTCAAGCAACGTGCCTTGATAAAGTGAAGCGTTCAGAGGAGGGAGGTCTCTCACGACACTGAGATCATCAAAAAATGGCTCAAATCCACTCAATCGAAAAGGCGTTTCCTTGATTGCGCTTGCCAAGAGCGTCCTCGCCTGGTTTTGCGACGGCAACATGGAGAGATTGTCATTCTGGGTTTTCTGGCTTGGTAAAAGATGGCATAGCAGTTGATACCCCTCGAGTGCTCCGTGTTGACGCAGAGTCTCCAGTAGGGGTCCGACGCGTTCGCAATGTTGGAGTGTTTCCTCGTCGCTCTTACCGACAATCCAGAGAAGATGGCGCATGTCCGGAATATGGAACGCCTGCTGTAGCGCGATGTCCTCAGCTAACCTTTCAGAAGGGACCGGGTTAAGAGAGCCGAGGTCGTCGTTGAACAAGGGTTTGCCCGATTGCAAGAATGCCGTGCCAGCCCAAGCGGTCACAAGGAGACAGATCAGTACGCGTGCCTTTTGGCTCAGCGAGAAGCAGAGCAGGGATGATTTCTGCGTGAGCCAGGGGCTGAGGTGGGTTTCGGAGGGTGCAAGCAGGGGGAGGATCAGTCGGGTGGTGAGCCCTGCACCCAGAAGACCGGCCGCTGCAAAAATCCCAATTTCCTGAAGCCCACGGAACCCTGAAAGAACCATCACCCCGAAACCCGCGATATTCGTAATCAGCCCTAATCGCAGGGTTGGCCACAATCGTTCCATGGTGATCTGCGGTTTTTGGTGGCGCTCAATATGGGTGAAAAAGTGATTGGGATAGTCTGCGGCAACGCCGAGCAAGGTGCTGCCGAACCCTAACGTGATAGCGTGGATGTCACCAAAGGCGCATCGGATTGCGATGGCGCCTGAAATCAGTCCTGTAAGGAGTGGGATCAGCCCGAGCGCGTAAATTCGCATGGACCGGTAGACGGCGAGCAGGAGCACGCTGACCATCAGGGTGTTGGCCATGGAGAGCCATCCCGCTTCCTTCGAGATCCGGCGATTGGCCTCGACCGCGAGGAC
>CAYFOC010000327.1:0-1737 GCA_964344615.1 uncultured Methylococcus sp. | reverse complement strand
GACTCGGGATCGCTTCAGGCCCGGATCACCGATCCCAAATTCAAGCTCTGGAAAACCTACTGGGTTCAGGTCGAAGGCATCCCCGATGAGGCCGCCCTTGAAGCCCTTCGCCGAGGTGTCATGCTTAAGGATGGCATGACCCGACCCGCGAAAGCCGATCTCTTGACCCCGCCTGAAGCCCTTTGGCCGAGAGATCCTCCAATCCGCTACCGGGCCAGCATCCCGACCCAGTGGATGGAACTTTCCATCCGTGAGGGCCGGAACCGCCAGGTGAGAAGGATGACCGCTGCCGTGGGCTATCCCACGCTCCGGCTGATCCGGGCGAGGGTCGGCGATTGGCATCTCGATGGCCTTGCGCCGGGCGAGTATCGGGAGCTTAGCCTCCCGGATACAGAACCGACTCCAACACCCCTGCATCGCCGAGGCTCTCCGCTGAGCGCAAGGGCCCGCAGGCCTCGCTAGCAAACGAACCGGTTAACGGATCGCGTGACCGAAACTGGCCTTGTAGCGATCGTCGAATTCGGTGCGGGTAAAGGCATGATTCTGGGTACCCGCCTGCTCAATCTTGATGGCCCCGATCAGGGAGGCAATGCGGCCGGTCACTTCCCAGTCATAGCCCTGCACGATGCCGTGAACCAGGCCCGCGCGATAGGCATCGCCACAGCCCGTCGGATCCTTGGGATCGACCTTGACCGGAGGAATCTCGATGAGGCCTCCAGCGGTATGGATGTGTGAACCTTCACCGCCCCGGGTCACGATCAGCGCCTCCACCCGTTCAGCAAGGGCTTCAAGTCCAAGCCCCGTCCTTTCGGTCATCAGCTGCGCTTCATAATCATTGAGCGTCAGCCAGGTCGCCTGATCGATCAGCGCCTTGAGCTCTTCGCCGTTGAACTGCGGCATGGCCTGGCCCGGATCGAAAATGAAGGGGATGCCCCGCGCCACGAACTGCGCCGCATGCGCGAGCATGCCGTCCTTGCCATCGGGCGACAAGAGACCAATGTCGATGCCGGCATCGGCCGGAACTTCGGTCTGGTAGGAAAAGGACATCGCACCCGGGTGGAAGGCCGTGATCTGATTGTCATCGAGATCGGTCGTGATGTAGGCCTGGGCGGTGTAGGCATCTTCCAGCACCTTGATGCCATGGCTTGAAATTCCAAGCGTGCTCAGCCACTGGGCGTAAGGTCCAAAGTCCTTTCCGACCGTCGCAAGAATCAATGGCTCTTCGCCCAGGAGCTTCAGGTTGTAGGCAATGTTGCCGGCGCAGCCGCCATACTCCCGACGCAATTCAGGCACCAGGAAGGAAACATTCAGGATATGAACCTGCTCGGGCAGGATGTGATGCTTGAAGCGGTCGTTAAACACCATGATGGTGTCGTACGCCATGGATCCGCAGATCAGCGCAGACATGAGGCATTCCTCTTAAGGTAGACGATAAGTGGGGAAAGAACCTTCCGGGCGAAAGCCCCGGAAGGTCCCAAGGGATCAGGCCAATTCGGTCCGGCGGATTTCCGGTCCGACTTCGTGGGTCATGAACTGGTAGGTCTCACGGATGATGCGCTGCTTCTCAAGCTCGGCGTTCATCTCGGTGTCGATATCGTCCGTCAGCTGACGCATGATGGTCTGGGCGATGTCGGACTTGATCTCTTCAAAGAAGCGCAGGAGTTCGGTTTCCAGTTCTTCGAAATAGTTCTTGATGCCACGGCGCGCGAAGATGTTGATCTGCTGCTGCTGGCGTCT
>CAYFOC010000326.1:0-1744 GCA_964344615.1 uncultured Methylococcus sp. | reverse complement strand
TGCGAAATATCCTTCGCAAAATGGGCAAGCAGAGTTTCAATCCAGGCAAACGCCTGGCTATGCTATTCCTCAATGCGACTCAGCCAGAAACCATTAAGATGCTCCGTTTCGGCATGGTCGATGTGGGTTACAAACTCCAAAGACTGGGTAACCGGATCCTTGCACCTTTGGCTCGACTTCAAAGCAACAAGCCCCCAGCTTCGCTCGGAGCACCTCCCATCCGAGAGCAAGTCATCCATTTTGTGAACAAAAAGATGCCAGCAAAGCTTCCGAGCAAAACCGGAAGAGCCTTGCTGGACATTGAAGACAATCAGATGGTCCCTGTGATCCGTGACCCAGTCAAAACCACCGTGAATTCAGAAGCCGTTTTCTATTTCCCAGGGTGCGGTTCGGAACGCTTGTTCTCACAAGTGGGACTTGCCACTCAAGCGATGCTTTATGATCTGGGTGTTCAGACCGTGTTGCCGCCAGGCTATCTATGCTGCGGATATCCACAGCGTGCGGCCGGACAGATGGATAAGGCCGACAAAATTACGACCGACAATCGAGTCCTGTTTCATCGAGTTGCCAACACGCTTAATTACCTTGATATCAAGACCGTCGTCGTCAGTTGTGGCACTTGTATCGATCAGCTAGCAGACTATCAATTCGATCGAATTTTTCCAGGTTGCCGCCTCATCGATATTCACGAATTCCTCCTTGAAAAGGGCGTCGTCTTGGATGGTGTTAAGGGTACGCGATACCTCTATCACGACCCTTGCCACAGCCCCATGAAGCTTCGTGACCCCCTCAGAACGGTGAACGATCTCGTCAAGACTTCGGACGGTACGAAGGTTTCCAAAACAGATCGTTGCTGTGGTGAATCCGGAACCCTAGCGGTGGCTCGTCCGGATATCTCGACACAAGTTCGATTTAGGAAGGAAGAGGAACTAAAACGCGATGATCTAAAGATTCGACAGGATCAATTCAATGGTCGCGTCAAAGTCCTTACTTCTTGCCCATCATGTCTGCAAGGCCTCCAGCGTTATCAGGATGATGTTCCCAAACTGGATGCCGATTACATCGTGGTTGAAATCGCCAAAAATAAGTTAGGTGAAGATTGGATGAAAAACTACATCGATCGGGCTAATCATGGTGGCATCGAGCGGGTATTGGTTTAAAAAACACATTTCTCCAAACAACTTAACCGCCGCGACATAAAGAAATATTCCGATGAAAAAGTTTGATTTGAAAATTTATTTACCCCTCTTTGCCACGCTTTTAGCCCTACTGCTTGGACTTCCCTACTACAGTAGCCAGCGCATTGAGAGCGGCCTAAAGTCGCTCAGCGTACACTCGAATTGCGGCGGCTTCTTCACTGTTCGAAATCTAACCCATGATCGGGGTCTTTATTCATCCTGGGGCGCGGCTGACCTCGAAATCAAACCCAACTGCTCGGGGGCACTTCAAAAAGCTCCCTCAGCGCTAGCCACATTCAGGGTTGAGTATAAGGTTGACCACTTTCCAAACTTCTCCGGACTGGACCAGTTCAAGTGGGTAGCCCGTCCACTCAAGGTCCAAGAAACGCCGATTGACTCGACCCTGCTTCCTCAAGATGAAATCAATGGCGAAGGCGCCATCGGCTATAACGGAAAGATCAAATCAAGCATCCACCTCGGCGACATCGACTATAAGGATGAAGATGGTCGAATCGCAATGAAAGGCATGCAGGGCCTCGTATCCAGTTCCGGCGACGCCATCGAAT
>CAYFOC010000325.1:0-1753 GCA_964344615.1 uncultured Methylococcus sp. | reverse complement strand
CAACCCCCGCATTCGTTCTGGAATCTGATGCAAACAGCATCCCTTCATCCAGCTTCAATGCAACGCAATACGTCATGATCAGGCAGCTCTGGGAAATGTCTCAACGACCAGATCAGATCGCCTTGAGAGATATGCATTGCGAATCTCACGACCCAAGGTGTCCGTTGATGCGAGAAAGGCCGTCAGATATTCATGAAGACCGGAGGCGTAGATATCCTCGATTCTGCCGAAGTGCAGATGTGCATGAATCTCACCTGCAAGACGTCTCACCTCTCGACCTCCTTCACCGTTGATATGGCTTAATGCCATTTCAATCTCATTGAAACAGGCGTGTAGTGACCTCGGCATGTCGTCACGGAGGATGAAGAGTTCAGCCACCTTGTTCGGGGAAATCACATCGCGATAGATTTTCCGATACGCCTCGAAGGCACTGATGGATCTCAGCAAGGAGCCCCACTGGTAGTAATCGGCAGCACCACCGACGTCATTCACGCTTGGAAGAAGGATGTGATACTTCACATCCAAAATTCGCGCGCTGTTGTCTGCGCGCTCAAGAAATGTCCCAAGGCGAATGAAACTCAAGGAAACATCCTTGATGATCGTTCCAAGGGTGACGCCGCGGAAAAGATGGGATCGATCCTTTACCCATTCGAAGAAATCGCTTTGATGATCGACATCAAAGGTTTCGGCCTGTCTCAGCATTTCAAGCCATGTTCCATTGATCACTTCCCACATTTCGGAAGTGATGGCGCCCCTGACAGCACGGGCATTTTCACGGGCATTACGGAGACAGCTATAGATGCTTGAAGGATTTTCAGGATCCAGAGCCATGTATCGGGTCACGGCATCGGCACGGGCCAGCCCATACTTGTCCTCATATCCTGCCGCACAACCGGTGATATTAAGAGGCGCGTACCACAGGTATGCATCTGCACCATCAAGATCAAGCGGCACCAGGGCAGAACGATGAGCAACATCCAGCATGCGTGCCGTATTCTCGGCCCGCTCAATATGTCGTGCCATCCAGTAAAGATTTTCAGCTGTGCGTGAAAGCATTTTTTAATCCTCCAAAACCCATGTGTCCTTAGTACCACCGCCTTGAGACGAATTTACGACCAATGAACCCTCTTTAAGGGCAACACGGGTCAGCCCACCGGGCACAAGCCTTATCTCCTTCCCGGACAGCACGAAGGGCCTTAGATCGACATGCCGAGGGGCAATCCCCTGCTCCACCAGTGTGGGGCATGTGGATAAGGCCAACGTCGGCTGCGCAATAAAGTTCGTGGGATCCTGAAGAATCCTTTCCCGATAGGCAGCGATTTCGGCTTTTGAACTGGTGGGGCCTACCAGCATGCCGTAGCCACCGGATCCCTGTACTTCCTTGACGACAAGCTCAGGCAGATGTTCCAGAACATACTTAAGCTCATCGGCCTTCCCCAGGCGATAGGTCGGAACATTAGAGAGAATCGGCTTCTCACCCAAGTAGAACTCAATCATTTCAGGGACATGGAGGTAGGTCGATTTATCATCGGCAACACCAGTCCCCACGCCATTGGCCAACGCCACATTTCCTGAGGTATAGGCGTCCAAGAGTCCCGGCACCCCTAATACGGAATCAGGACGAAATACAGTGGGGTCAAGGAATTCATCATCTACCCGGCGGTAGATGACATGAACCTGACGAGGGCCTTCAGTCGTATGCATGTATACCTTTCGGTTTTGCACAAAAAGGTCTTGGCCCTCGACCAGCTCA
>CAYFOC010000324.1:0-1753 GCA_964344615.1 uncultured Methylococcus sp. | reverse complement strand
TCAAAGGGACGATCTTCGGTCCCTTCCACCTCGATCCCGATGGAGAAATCGTTGCAGACGTCTCGTTCGCGCCAGAGCGAAACGCCGGCGTGCCAGGCCCGACGGTCGAAATCGACGTACTGGGTGATGGCGCCCGTTCGTTGAATCAAAAGGTGTGCAGAGACGCGCAGGGCTTCGATCTCGCGGTAGAAGGGATGCTCGTCAGGATCGAGACGATTGGTAAAGAGCTGGGTGACCCCCGGTGTTCCGAATGCGCCCGGGGGAAGACTGATCGCATGGATGACGATCAGGCTGATGTCTTCCGGATCCGGACGTTCGTTCTGGTTGGGGCTTTCGATGAAGGGAACGCCGACCAGTCGGTGTTGCCGAATCCCGAGGGTTTCGGGGACGGCAGGCGGATTCACGATTTTGCCGTCTCGGGACGGTGGATGAAAGAATCGATAAAGAGGATCACCACACCCACCGTGATGGCCGAATCGGCAACATTGAAGGCCGGCCAGTGCCAATTTCCGTAGAAGACATCCAGAAAATCAATGACGTAGCCGTAGATGATGCGGTCAATCAGGTTGCCGAGCGCGCCTCCTAGGACCAGTGCCCAGGCACAGGCTTCGAGGGAACGCTCTTTGGGCAGTTTCCGGAGCCAATAACAGATGAAGACCGAAGCACTGATGGCCAACGCAATGAAAAACCAGCGCTGCCAGCCACCGGCTCCGGAAAGGAAACTGAAGGCAGCGCCCTGGTTCCTAAGGTAAGTGAGCTGAAACATCGGGACCAGCGGAATGCTGTCACCGAGCGCCATGCTGGTGTCCACGATCCGCTTGGTGACTTGATCCAGAACCAGAACGATCAGGGATAGCCAGAGCCAGATGAGCATAGGATTACCCCAGTACGCGGGTTTCGCCGTTGCCCGCCACGTTTTCTGCGCAGCGACCGCAGATTTCGGGGTGGTCAGGGTGGCTTCCTACATCTTCCCGGTGCTGCCAGCAGCGTACACACTTGGGTGCTTCCGAGGCCTTGGCTTCGATCCGGATGTCATCCCCTTCAAGGCTCGCATCCTCGACGACGTTAGTCTCAGAATTGATGAAGATGAAGCGGAGATCGTTTTCAACGGGCTTCAGCAAGGCATAGGTCGAAGGATTCACCTTCAGCGTGACTTCGGCATCCAGAGATGAACCGATGGCTTCCGAGCTCCGAAGGCCCTCAAGGGATTTGCTGATCTGTTCGCGAATCCCGAGGATGCGATCCCAGAAGGCGTTGTCATAAGGGGTTCCCGCATCCAGGGGATAGAGACCTTCATACCAGGTCTCAAGAAACACGGATTCACCCCGGGATCCTGGGAGATGACGCCAGATTTCCTCGGAGGTAAAGGACAGGATCGGCGCGAGCCAGCGGGCCAGTGCTTCGGCCAGGTGGTACATCGCCGTCTGGCCCGAGCGACGGGCTGCGCTGTCTTCGCGTGCGGTGTACTGGCGGTCCTTCAGGACATCCAGATAGAAGCTTCCCAATTCGACCGAGCAGAAATGGTGAACGCGCTGGTAGACGTTGTGGAACTGATAGGTCTCATAGGCTTCCTTGACCTCGGCCTGAAGGGCATGGGCGCGATCAATCGCCCAGCGATCGAGTGGCAGCAGCTGTTCAGGGGGCAAAAGGTCGCGGGCAGGGTCAAATCCTGCAAGATTGGCGAGGAGATAACGCGCCGTGTTGCGAAGGCGACGGTAAACGTCGGCGGTCCGCTTGAGGATTTCGTCTGAAA
>CAYFOC010000323.1:0-1759 GCA_964344615.1 uncultured Methylococcus sp. | reverse complement strand
GGTGCCCGGAACCTCTCCCCCTCCGGCAATATCATCGCGAAGATTCTGATTGAAGGTACGGTCGTAAAGGAAGTCCGCGGGGAAGGTCATCTTGCCGGCGTCTTTGCCGAAAGCAGGACCTGTCCCTGATGCGTCAGGAATTCTGGATAGACCGATGGTCCCAGGACCAGATCGGATTTCACCGCCCGGACATCAATCCAGCCCTCGTTCGATATCTGGCTGTTTTCGGTCTAAAGGAGGGGGATCCCGTTCTGGTCCCCCTGTGCGGAAAGTCGCTGGACCTCATCTACATCGCAGAACAGGGCTTCAAGGTCACCGGCATCGAACTCAGCGACAGGGCCGTTCGCTCGTTTTGGCTGGAAAACGATCGGACTTCCCACTGCCGTGAAGACGGGAAGCTCAAGATCTGGGAGTCCCCATCGATCACGCTGATTGAAGGCGACTACTTTGCAGTCAAACCCCATCATTTCGAACCGCCTAGACTGGTCTACGACCGGGCGGCGCTGATCGCAATGCCCCCTGAGATGCGAGCGGATTACGTCCACCAGTTGATAGAGCTCGCCCAGGGCGCAGAGATCTTGCTGATTACGCTTGATTATCCCGCCTCGGAAATGACAGGCCCGCCGTTTCCCGTGTCTTCGGAAGAAGTCACGCAGAGCTTTGGAAAGACGCATCGGATTGCCATCCTGGAATCCCTCGATGTCCTCGAAGACAACGCATCAATCAGGGGGCGTGGCGTCACTTCACTCAAAGAAACCGTCTATCGATTGAGCCCGAACTGAATCCAGTCCGGGTAGAATGCGAGGTCGATTTAACAGGAACTCCTATGACCAAGATCACTGTAGAACATCATCCCGCCCCTGAACGTCTTGAGGCCCTCGGCGTAGCCGGCTGGGAAACCTGGGAAGCACCGGTTTCAAAGTTTGAAATCAATTTCGATGAAACCGAAGCGGCCTATATCCTTGAAGGCGAGATCATCGTGACCCCAAAGGGTGGCGAGCCAGTCCGTATTGTTCCAGGTGACCTGGTTTCTTTCCACGCCGGTCTCGACAGCGATTGGGAAGTGGTCAAGCCCCTCAGAAAGCATTGGAGCTACGACTACCCGAACGGGGTGTGATCGTTCCGCTCCCGATCGAAGGCGACGGCACCCCCGTCGCCTTTTTTATGCCCGTTCCCTTCAGGAGGCATCGTCTTCCGCATCAGTATCATCGACCGCATCATTCAATCCGGCCGGCAAGGCTTTTGTGGCCTTGACGCCCAGTTTCCGAAGCTGCTCCGCGCGATTGATGAGACTGCCACGCCCCTGCAGCTTGGTTACCGCATTCTGGTGCGCGTTCTGGGCTTGCGTCAGCGTCCGTCCAACTGCTTCGAGATCACCGACAAAGGCACAGAACTTGTCGTATAGCTCCCCGCCTCGCCGAGCAATCTCCCGGGCATTTTGCGACTGCTGCTCCTGACGCCAAAGATGGGAGATGGTCCTGACGACGAACAGCAAGGTACTGGAACTCACGAGGAGTACGTTCTTTTCCCAGGCATCCTGCCAAAGGCTGTCATCCTCACCAATGGCAAGATGAAAGGCAGGTTCCACCGGAATGAACATGATGACAAAGTCGATCGAATTGAGCTGATAGAGCTCCTGATAGTTTTTGGCAGAGAGGCCCTTGACGTGCTGGCGGACGGAATCGAGATGCTTCTTGAGCTCACTCTTTCGCGCCTCGTCCGACTCGGCATTCACATAGGCCTCGTAGGCGGTCAAAGA
>CAYFOC010000322.1:0-1760 GCA_964344615.1 uncultured Methylococcus sp. | reverse complement strand
CATCGCGACGCTCCATGCAGAAGTCGACGTCGAAGTCGGGCATCGAGACACGTTCGGGATTCAGGAAACGCTCGAACAGCAGTTCGAATTCGATCGGATCGAGATCGGTAATCTTGAGGGCATAGGCGACCAGTGATCCTGCGCCCGATCCACGTCCGGGGCCCACGGGAATCCCATGGGTCTTTGCCCACTGAATGAAGTCGGCAACGATCAGGAAGTATCCTGGGAAATCCATCTGGTTGATGACGCCCACTTCAAGCTCAAGGCGTTCCTGATAGAGGCGGGTATTTTCCTCAAGGGTTCCAGATCCCACCGGGGCCTTTTTAGCGAGACGCTCATCCAATCCTTCGCGGGAAACCTTCGCAAAATATTCGCCAATGGTCATCCCTTCGGGAACGGGGAATTGAGGGAGGAAGTTCTGGCCCAGAGTCAGCTTGAGGCTGCACCGCTCTGCGATGCCGATGGTATTGGCAAGGGCTTCTGGAATATCGGCAAAGAGAGCGGCCATCTCCGCTTCACTCTTGAGGTACTGCTCATCGGTATAGTCCTTGGGACGGCGTGGGTCTTCAAGGACCCGTCCCTGATGAATGCAGACCCGGGCTTCGTGGGCTTCAAATTCGGAAGATTCCAGAAAGCGGACATCATTGGTGGCCACGAGGGGAATGCCGAGATCCGCTGATATTTCGACAGCCCCTGCAATCCAGGCCTCTTCGAAGGGGCGGCGCGTCCTTTGGATTTCGAGATAAAACCGATTGCCGAAAATGGATTGCCAGTGCGATGCGATCCTTTTGGCTTCATCGAGATTCCCCGATAGAACCTGCCTGGCGACTTCCCCATGGCGAGGGCCCGAAAGGGCAAGCAGCCCTTCGTTCTCTTCCTCGAGCCATTCGGCACGAACCTGTGGCTGTCCCTGATGCTGGTTCTCACGATATGCCTTTGAGATGAGGCGTGAGAGTGTCCGATAACCTTGTTGGTTCTGGACAAATAGGGTCATCGGGAAGGGGTTTTGCGGCTCATCCGGATGCGTAATGAAAACATCAGCACCCGCAATCGGTTTGATGCCGGCCGATTGGGCACTCTTGTAAAACTTGACGATGGCAAAGAGGTTGTTGTGATCCGTCACGGCCACGGCGGGCATGCCGAGAGCCCCGGTTCGTTTGATCAGCGCTTTGACATCAACAAGACCATCGACCAGCGAATATTCGGTATGCAGTCGAAGGTGAATGAAGCCTGGGGTGGAGGAGGATTCACTCACGATCATGACTCCTGGAGACAGAGCGCGAGGCTCTCTTCCCAATCAGGGATTTGGACGCTGAAGGTCTGTGCCAGACGCTGGTTATCCAGAACGGAGTAGGCGGGGCGTTTCGCGGGCGTTGGATAGTCAGCCGTCGTGATCGCTCGAAGCGTTGCTGCTGTTTCCGAAAGAACCCCGTTCTGAATCCCGAGCTGTCGGATCTTTTCCGCAAAGCCATACCACGTCGTCTGACCACCTGATGTCAGATGGTAGGTCCCGGTGTGTGCGGAAAAATCGATTCTTCCATCGATCATCGATCTTGCGATCATGAGCGCCGTGGCCTCGGCGATCATGCGACTCCAGGTCGGTGCTCCGAACTGGTCATCGACAATCCCGAGCTCCTCCCTTTCGGCCATCAGTCGTAGCATGGTCTTGAGAAAGTTCTGGCCATGGCGACCATAAACCCAAGCGGTTCTCAGAATCCAGTGAGGGATGTCTGCTTCACGGATCAGTTCCTCGCCGCGCA
>CAYFOC010000321.1:0-1766 GCA_964344615.1 uncultured Methylococcus sp. | reverse complement strand
CGGTCAGCTGGTACCTCGAACATGCCGAATGGTGCGAGCGAGTGATGGACGGCAGCTATCGCGGCGAACGACTCGGCTCTGCCTGAAGCACGGTTAAGGACAAGGAAAATTCGATCATGGCAACGACAAAAGGCATCATCCTCGCGGGCGGCTCCGGCACCCGGCTTCATCCCTTGACCCATGTGGCGAGCAAGCAGCTCCTCCCGGTCTACGACAAGCCAATGATCTACTATCCCCTGTCGGTACTCATGCTGGCCGGCATTCGGGATGTTCTGATCATTACGACCCCTCACGATGCCCCGCAGTTCAGACACCTTTTGGGCGATGGCAGCCAGTGGGGCATGGCCATCAGCTATCGAGAACAGCCCAAGCCTGAAGGCTTGGCGCAGGCCTTTATCATCGGCCGTGATTTCGTAGGACATGATCCTTCGTGCCTGATTCTTGGCGACAACATTTTCTATGGCCACGGTCTTCCGGAAAAACTTAGAGAGGCCACCAAAATTCAGGATGGCGCGACCGTATTCGGTTATTGGGTCAATGACCCTGAACGCTATGGGGTTGCGGAATTCGACAAGCAGGGTGAGGTCGTCAGTCTGGTTGAAAAGCCCAAAGATCCCAAATCCAACTGGGCGGTGACGGGCCTCTACTTCTACGACAATCAGGTGATCGACATGGCGCGGGATCTCAAGCCCGGCGCACGCGGCGAACTTGAAATCACGGATATCAACCGACTGTATCTGGAAAAGCGTCAGCTTCGCGTCGAAAAGCTTGGGCGAGGAACCGCCTGGCTGGATACCGGCACCCATGATTCCCTGCTGCAGGCAGCCAATTTCATTCAGACGATTGAAGAACGTCAGGGCCTCAAGATCAGTTGTCCCGAGGAAATCGCCTGGACCCAGGGTTGGATCACCTCTGAGGAACTGGCCGCGCAGGCCGAACCCCTCCGTAAGAGCAATTACGGGGAATATCTCCTTCGCCTTCTCAAGCTCGGCGCTCCCGCATGATCATCGAATCCACCAAGCTCCCGGGGCTCCTTCGCATCCAACCGGATGTCTACGGAGATGCACGTGGGTTTTTCCAGGAGACCTGGAATCTTCGTCGCTACACGGAAGCAGGGCTTGATCGGCATTTCGTGCAGGACAATCTTTCCTATTCCCGAAGGGGAATCCTCCGCGGCCTTCACTTCCAGAATCCAAGACCTCAGGGCAAGTTGGTCTATGTCCTCGAAGGCGAAGTGTTTGATGTCGCCGTTGATGTGAGAGCTGATTCGCCGACCTTCGGCCAATGGTATGGAGAGACCCTCTCTGCTGAAAACCATGTGCAGTTGTTTGTCCCGGAAGGTTTCGCACACGGCTTCTGCGTCACCAGTGAATTTGCCTTGTTCGCTTACAAGTGCACGGATTTCTACAACCCATCGGCTGAATTCAGCCTGCAATGGAATGACCCGGCCATCGGCATTGAGTGGCCCATCGAAAGCCCTGAACTTTCGGCCAAGGACAAGGAGGGAATCCCCCTTAACGCCTTCAGCCGGGAAGCCCTGGCCGTCTGGTAACCATGCGGATCCTTCTTGTCGGTCAGAATGGACAGGTTGCCCATGAACTCCAACGCACCCTCGCCTGTCTCGGGAGCGTCATCTGTCGGGGACGCTCCAGTTCGCCTCCTCTGGATCTCCTGAATCCTTCAAGTATTGCCCCCTCCATTGAGAACTTGGCGCCTGACCTGATCATCAATGCAGCGGCCTATACTCAGGTCGATCGCGCCGAAAC
>CAYFOC010000320.1:0-1766 GCA_964344615.1 uncultured Methylococcus sp. | reverse complement strand
AGTTCGTTGATTCCTTGATCACCATCCCGAATGAAAAGCTTCTCCCGGTTCTGGGTCGCGATGTTTCCCTGGTGAAGGCTTTTGCCGCAGCTAATGACGTGCTTTTGGGCGCTGTGCAGGGCATTGCGGATCTTATTACGCGTCCAGGTCTGATCAACGTCGACTTTGCCGACGTTCGTACGATCATGTCTGAGATGGGGCTGGCCATGATGGGCACGGGCGTAGGGCAGGGCGAAAATCGTGCGCGTGAAGCCGCTGAGGCAGCGATCGCAAGCCCGCTTCTCGAAGACATCAACCTTCAGGGTGCTCGTGGCATTCTGGTCAATATCACCGGCGGCATGGATATGGCTATCGGCGAATTTGACGAAGTGGGTAATGTCGTTCGTGAATTTGCATCTGATGATGCGGCAGTGGTCATCGGAACGGTGATCGATCCCGACCTTCATGATGAAATTCGCGTCACCGTGGTTGCAACGGGTCTGTCGGGCGCGCGCGCTGCGAGCGAACCAAAACTCACGATTGTTCAGAAGAACACCGGTGAAATCGATTACACTGAAATGACGCGTCGTCCGGCTGTGGCTCGTAAGCATTCACAGCTTGAGCCGCGCGCCGAGTCTAAGAAGGAACGCGAGATGGATCTCGAGTACCTCGATATTCCGGCCTTCCTGCGTCGTCAGGCGGACTAGGAACCTTGACCGGGTGATGTTATGCATCACCCGGTAGTCCCGGTTCTGGCCCTCCAAGGGGGGGGGAGCAGGCCCGGAAAAGCAAACGTGATCTGGAGAAACCGGATGATCAGGCAAAGAACCCTGAAGAACATCATCAAGGCAACCGGCGTCGGTCTTCATACCGGCGAAAAGGTATATCTGTCTCTGCGACCAGCGGCTCCCAACACCGGCATCGTCTTCCGCCGTGTTGATCTTCCTGAGCCGGTGGACATTCCTGCAACCCCTCAGAACGTCGGTGAAACCACCCTGTCGACGACTCTGGTTCGGGACGGCATCAAGGTGTCCACGGTCGAGCATCTTCTCTCTGCATTAGCAGGGCTTGGGATTGATAACGTCTACATTGATGTGAGTTCGGCAGAAGTGCCGATCATGGACGGTAGTGCAGGTCCCTTCGTGTTCCTGATTCAGTCTGCCGGCGTTGAGGAACAGAATGCGGCGAAGCGCTTCATTCGCATCAAGAAGCCAGTCAAGGTTCAAGACGGTGATAAGTGGGCCATGTTTGAGCCGTATGAAGGCTTCAAGGTCAGCTTTACCATTGATTTTGATCATCCGGCATTCAGCGAAGATTCGCAGTCTGCAACGATTGATTTCTCATCGACCTCTTTCGTGAAGGAAGTCAGTCGTGCCAGAACCTTTGGCTTCATGCGCGATATCGAAGCGTTGAGAAAGCGTAAGCTCGCGCTTGGCGGCAGCATGGACAATGCGATCGTCGTGGATAATTACAGGGTTCTCAACGAAGACGGGCTCCGGTACTCGGATGAATTCGTCAAGCACAAGATCCTGGATGCAATTGGTGACCTCTACCTCCTCGGTCACAGCCTGATCGGTTCATTCACCGGACACAAGTCTGGGCATGGCCTCAATAATCAGTTGCTGAGACAGCTTTTGAGTCAGCCCGATGCGTGGGAAGCGGTTACCTTCGAGAACGAACAGGTACTTCCTATCTGCTACAGCCAATTGGCCGGGGCGCTTGAGTAAATAGCCATATCTGCTCGCAAGAAGGCGCAGGCCCTAGGGCTTGCGCCTTTTTTGTTTCAG
>CAYFOC010000319.1:0-1773 GCA_964344615.1 uncultured Methylococcus sp. | reverse complement strand
CTGGCTTTAGTTCAGGGTTGCTCTGTCCAAGAATCAAGAACCTACCCACCGCCACGACCGATCATCATCACTTCGGTTAAGACCGAAGTACCCGACGAAAGTGTTTCCATCTCACCGGTGGACACCGGTCTCGAGGTCAGTCCAAGGTCGCATCAGATCCCCCCGAGTCCAGCCGCCGCTCCAGAGTCTCCGAGCACGACGGACGAGAGTCTGCCCCGCCCCCGAGATGCGTCTTCATCTCCTTATCCTGCGGGGTACGACCCCAACGCATCCCAAGCACTTCCGACCCTCGACCCCGTTATGACGCCCACGCTACCGGTCATTGAAGACGCCCCTTCACCTGAGCCTGGGCCTGCGCGGGTTCAGCCCTCCGGTGCAGCACGCCAACTTTTCACGATGTCTGCACCTGCCGCGGTGGCCGCACTGGAATCGGATATCGAGGCCAAGTTCAAGGCTCGCAATTATGGGGATGTCGCCGCTCAACTTGATCGTGCAATACGGATACAGCCCAAAAACCCCGAGCTTTGGCATGCCCTTGCGGAAACGCGTATGCGACAGAATCAGCCTGAAATGGTGGAGGATCTGGCCAAGAAGTCCATCTCTCTGGCCAAAGGTAATGCGGATTTGATCAAATCAAACTGGCGGCTGATTGCTGAAGCGAGGCGCAGTCGTGGTGATGGCATCGGCGCTCAGGATGCACTCGAGAAAGCTTGGTAGCCATGAGGTTGGAACAGGTATTTAGCGAGACGGGGCCTCTTGCCACCAAATTGCCCGGATTCAACCCGCGGCCGCAACAAACTGCCATGGCACTCGCTATCGCAGAAACGCTGGAATCACGATCCACATTTGTTGCTGAAGCGGGTACCGGTACGGGTAAAACCCTGGCCTACCTGGTTCCCGCCATTCTTTCGGGGAAGAAAGTCCTCATCTCAACGGCCACCAAAACCCTACAGGATCAATTGTTCAGAAAGGACCTTCCAGGGCTCAGAAGGGCGCTCGATATCCCCTTCAGGGCAGCGCTACTGAAGGGGCGATCCAATTACCTCTGTCTGTATCGCCAAAAAAATCACCTGGGTTTCAAGGCGGGGCTGGGCGGTCGTGATGCGGCTGCTCTTGAGAGCATAAGGCGATGGAGTCGCGCCACCCTGACGGGTGATATTTCAGAATTGTCTGATGTCCCGGAGGGCTCGCTCATCTGGAGCGGCGCTACATCCACGGTAGATAATTGTCTGGGGACGGAATGCCCGGATCATGCCGATTGTTTTCTGGTGCGTGCACGTTCGCGTGCGCGGGACGCGGATATCGTCGTCGTCAATCATCATCTGCTGTGGGCTGATTGGGCCCTCAGGAATGAAGGACAGGGGGAACTGCTCCCCGCAGGGGACGGCATTATCGTTGATGAAGCCCATCAATTCCTCGAGTCCGCGGCGCAATTCCTGGGTAGTTCCCTGACGTCGCGGCAACTACTCGACCTTGCCGCCGACATCTCAACTGAACGGGTTCGGGAAGCGCCCGATGCCACACAACTCCAAGAAGAGGCTGATCGTCTTAGCCGGTTGACGCATGATGTCCGGATTGCTCTAGGAGAACCCGCCCGTCGTGATGCCTGGGATGCCGTTTCATCATGGCCGAGCGTCATGGATGCCATGGAGGCGGTCGTCCTACAATTGGAGAGACTCCGGGATGTTCTCCAACCGCAGCGGGTCAGGGGAAAGGGACTTGAGGCTTGTTATGTCAGAAGCGTAGCCTTGCTTTCTCAAATCGAATCCTTTC
>CAYFOC010000318.1:0-1785 GCA_964344615.1 uncultured Methylococcus sp. | reverse complement strand
CAGCGGCGGCAGCGCCGCAGGAGATGCCGGCCAGAATGCCTTCTTCCTTGGCGAGTCGACGAGCGGTCTCGATGGCTTCCTCATTGGAGACCCGTTCGATCCGATCGACGAGATCAAGGTCCAGAATGTCAGGAACGAAACCAGCGCCGATGCCCTGGATCTTGTGCGGGGAGGGCTTGAGAGCTTCACCGGCGCGCTTTTGGGTCAGGATGGGGCTGGCTTCAGGCTCCACGGCCACGGAGGTGATCGCTTTGCCACGGGTGTTCTTCAGATAGCGGGTGACTCCGGTAATTGTGCCGCCGGTACCGACGCCAGCGACGAAGACGTCGACGTTGCCATTGGTGTCATCCCAGATTTCAGGACCCGTGGTGGCTTCATGGATGGCCGGATTGGCAGGGTTCTTGAACTGCTGGAGGAGGACGTAGCGGCTGGGATTTGAGGCTGCGATTTCTTCGGCCTTGGCGATAGCGCCGGGCATGCCCTTGGCCCCTTCGGTCAGGACCAGCTTGGCGCCGTAGGCGACGAGGAGCTTCCTGCGTTCGATGCTCATGGTTTCAGGCATCGTGAGGGTGAGGGGAATGCCACGTGCGGCGGCGACGAAGGCGAGGGCGATGCCGGTATTGCCGCTGGTGGGTTCGACGATTTCCTTGCCGGGTCCCAAGAGTCCCTTCTTTTCGGCATCCCAGACCATGGCGGCGCCGATACGGCATTTGACGGAGTAGGCGGGATTCCGTCCTTCGATTTTGGCGAGAACGGTAGCACCTGCACCCTCGGTGATGCGATTGAGGCGAACGAGGGGCGTGCGGCCGATCGTTTTTGAATTGTCTTCAAACCAGTGGGTCATGGGGCAGTCCAAGGTGACAGGAGTGATAAACCCCTATTCTACATTGTGCTCGATGACGGACGTCTGGTTGCAATAAATTCAGCCCCTTTGCGCCAGCAGGCGCCCCATCGTAAAGGTCAGCGGGTGGGAACAATCATGGCCTGGATGAGCGCTTCGAAAGCCCGAGGGTCGCGCGTATCCAAGGCCTGGTTGACCGTCTCTCGGTCCAGATGGGAAGCAAACAGGTGTATGAAGTCGTACAGGTAGGTACGGATGAACATGTCCCGCCGAATGGCGATCCGAGTTGTGCTCGCTTCAAAAAGATGGCCGGCGTCCAGGGCGACGAGATCCGCGTCTTCTCTTGGGTCGTAGGCCATATGCGCGACAATGCCGATACCCATGCCGAGTCGGACATAGGTTTTGATCACATCGGCATCGACGGCCGTCAGGGCAACGCGCGGTTGGATCCCTGAGGATTCAAAGGCACGATCGAGTTGAGAGCGGCCCGTAAAGCCGAAGGTATAGGTGATGATCGGAAATTTCGAAATATCCTCAAGCGTGAGCGGAGAGGCCTCGATCAAGGGGTGTCCCTTGGGGACCAGGACGCTTCGGTTCCAGCGATAGCAGGGCAGGGTAACGAGATTGTCCGCAGCATCCGTTGATTCGGTTGCAATGGCGACATCTACATCACCTCGAGAAGCGAGTTCAGCCACTTGCAAGGGTGTCCCTTGGTGAAGCGTCAGCTGGATGTTCGGGTAGAGCTGCATGAACCGATCCATCACCGGTGGGAGTGCGTATCGGGCTTGCGTATGGGTGGTGGCAATCGAGAGAACGCCAGATCCCTGATCCAGAAACTCATCGGCGATCTGGCGGATATCACGGGTCTTGGCAAGGATTTCTCCCGCGACCTGAACGATGCGTTCGCCGCCTTCGGTCAGGGAGACGAAGTTCTTTCCGTTGCG
>CAYFOC010000317.1:0-1816 GCA_964344615.1 uncultured Methylococcus sp. | reverse complement strand
CACTCAATGGTGCATGGCGTGAAACAGGCTCTTCCAACCGTAAGCGTTCACGGGGTTACGCGGTGATTTTCTCTAGCTGTCGATTTGGCGGTGTTTGATAGAGGTGATCAATCGGCAGCCTGATGGTTACGGGATCATTCTTGATGCCCTGTTCGCAGACCTGACGGAGCAAGGCGTAGGCGCAAATATCCAGTCGCCTGCAACTCTCGGCAACCGTCATGACTCGGGCACGGAAGAGATCGCCACGTTCGGATTGGCTGAAGAAGCTGGTCTTGCGCCAGATGACATAGGGCCTAAGGGCCCGCTCTGCGGTATTGTTGGTCAGGTCGAGACCCGGTGATTCCATAAATCGCCAGAGCATGGGTTCGACTCTGAGGAGATCGCGACAGGCATTGCCGGTCCGCTGACCCTCATGGTCAGCCCGACCCTGCTCCAGAGCGATTTTGAAGTTGGCGCGCGCATCTAGCAAACGTCTTCGGTAATGGTCGGATTGGTAATTGCTTTTTCGCCATCGATGCTCGAGTTGAATGATGATGCGGGCGAATCGCACCAACCATAACCCGAGAACACCGGGATCGCCTTTCCGTCCAGAGATGCGTTCTAGGTTTCGGATGATATGGGCCCAACAGAGTTGGCGTTGATCGGAATGATAGGTTCCATAGGCACCATGCCGATCCGATACCAGGATGCCGGCAAAGGAGTCGAGTAAAAGCTTTGCGGCTTTCATGCCTCGCGAGGCATGAACCATATAGAAGGCCATCTGCGGCGTGCAGAGCACCCAAAGCCATAATCGGGTTTTCTCTCGGAAGTGGGTGGTTTCATCCGCATGGGCTATAGGAGCTTTCCGTATGGTTTCACCGATATGATCGTAGAGAGGTTCCAGCCATTGGGCGACGGGCTCTTGAGATTCGCTGATCGCGCCAGTGCTGAAGTCGAGCCCCCACTGCATGGAGAGTAGTGACTGAATGTTACGGGTGCTCATCCGGAACTGGCCACTCAGTAGGGCAATCCATGCGATGAGGCCGGGGCCCATTTGGCCAGACGGTGTCTCCTTTGGGAGTTTGGCGACAATTGAGCGCTTGCAGCAAGTGCAGGTTCCACCGAAGCGTTGATGTTCGGTGATGCTGTAAGTAATTTGTGGAAGGTCGAAAACTTGATGCCGATCCTTGGGATCGGCATCAATGATGATTTCTCCACCGCAGGCGCAACGGGAATCAGGGAAATAGCGCTCCACCTGATTAACCTCAGATTCCGGAACGATTTTCCGGGTATTCCTGACGTGACCCGGCTGAGCGCCCCGGTTCTTTTCGGAGGGCTTCCGATGGCTTTCCCGCTTGGCCTTCCCTGAGAGTCGATCCTGACTAGGCGGAGTAGAAGAATTGGTGGAATTGACCTCAAGACGCTCAATGGTCGCACGAAGATCCTGTACCAGGGTCCACAAACCGTCGATGAGTTTGCACGCTTCGCGAAGCGTATTGGGGCGCGCTGGACGCTCGATAAATTTCTGCTTTCGGGCCATGAATCATTGTAAGGCCGGATTTTTTAGACGATTTTTTGCTCCTGAGAGGGCAGTGGCGGTGAAAAATATTTCAATAGCAACCGGGCAGCATGAATCGTAGAATCATGGGCATAGATGAGCGAGAAGTCAGGAATGCCCCACGGGGACGGCGAGCCGTCGAGGACGCTAAAAATGAGCGATTCGAGCCAAAAAACCTGTCAAGTCTTTTTTGACGTTTGATGGCATTATTTTTTGGGCCCAATCTTTTTGAGGGTTCGGACGTGCAAGCCCGCAGTCTGGGTAGACTCAAGTTGCTTT
>CAYFOC010000316.1:0-1836 GCA_964344615.1 uncultured Methylococcus sp. | reverse complement strand
TATCAGATCAGCAACCTGGATAACACCGTCTTTACCAAGAAGACGCCTGCTTCGCCCCCAACAGACCTGTATCGGGAAATAGCACGCTTCACCTTGACCAAGGAACTGATTGGCCAGTAAGGCTTCAACCTCAACCCACGGAGTATGCCATGAAACTTTTGAAGATTCTTAAATCGCGCGTAATTCACGCAGCTCTGCTTACCCTCGCCCTCTCCCCGCAAGGGGCGTGGGCGGAGGACATCACACTCCTTAACGTCTCCTACGATCCGACACGCGAGTTCTACGAGGACTACAACAAGCTGTTCGAAAAGCATTGGAAGGCCAAGTCAGGCGATACCGTCCACATCAACCAGTCCCATGGTGGAAGCGGGAAACAGGGCCGCGCCATTCTGGAAGGTCTGGAAGCCGATATCGCCACGCTGGCGCTCGCCTACGACACCGACCAGCTTTCTTCCAAAGGCAATCTGGTGGTTCAAGGCTGGCAACGTCGCCTTCCGAACAATAGTGCACCCTACACATCGACCCAGATCTTTCTGGTACGCAAGGGCAACCCTCTTGGCATCAAGGATTGGGATGACCTCGGGAAAAAAGGCGTAGGCGTTGTTACGCCAAACCCCAAGACCTCCGGCGGCGCGCGCTGGGGTTACCTCGCGGCATGGGGCTATGCACTTAAGAAAAATGGCGGTGACGAGAATGCTGCCAAGGATCTGATCAAGCGCATCTACAACAACGCAGGTGTTCTCGACACCGGTGCTCGCGGTTCAACGGTGACCTTCGCGGAACGTGAAATCGGTGACGTCCTGATCACCTGGGAAAACGAAGCGCATCTGGTTCTGAAAGAGTTTGGGGCAGACAAGTATGAAATCGTCTACCCGAGCGTCAGCATCCTCGCTGAGCCCGCGGTCACGGTGGTGGACGTGTTTGCCCGTAAGCATGGCACGGAGAAGGTAGCTGAAGAATATCTTCAGTATCTTTACAGCAAGGAAGCACAGGAACTGGCTGCAAAGCACTTCTACCGACCTTCGGATAAAGCGATCCTGGCTGCGCACAGCAAGGATCTGCCTCCGATCCAGCTGTTCACCATCAATGAAGTCTTTGGAACCTGGGACAAGGCCCAGTCACGACACTTCGCCGACGGCGGGGTCTTTGATCAGGTTTACGGCGTCAAGTAAGCCCTTATGACACTGCACCTGCCCAATATCTTGAAACCCTTTTTTCAGGGTATTGGGCATGGTCGCAACAAATGGCGGCCCTTTCCCTTAAGGGCTCTGATGTTTTCCCCTCTGGATATCGCCAAGCTGCCCGCACGATGTCGAATGCGGTTCTGATCCTTTCAGCTTCAACGATAGAACCTTTCATCATGGGGAAACATCATGCCTCTCGACCATCTTATTGATACCTTCAACCATCGTTTCACCGAAGAAAACCATCTCGATTCGCCTCCTTTTGATTTCAGGGGCGGCCAGGTTTTCGGACGCTTTGGTGATCTCACCTTCACCAGTGACTTTCGCCCCATCCGACAATTGATTCGGCCGGATGAAATTCGAGCGCATGAAACGACCCCTTTGATCTTCTCACCGGCTAACTATTCACGAGAGAACAATAGATCAGGGCCCGATTTCCTCAAAAGCAGCATCGTGAGCCTGGATCGCTTGAGCCGAACCGTTCACATGCTGAATTATCTTCTGCTGGATTTCAGCGAAGGAACCCTTTTTCTGCACGTGCATCCAGAACATATCCTCTCGGTTAACAGTGATCACGGCGCTTATTTTGAGGAGATTATCCGCGCCTGCGGACTCCCCCTTCGCCGCATCGCCATCAGCCTGACGCTCTCGA
>CAYFOC010000315.1:0-1841 GCA_964344615.1 uncultured Methylococcus sp. | reverse complement strand
TAGGATCGGTTTTGAGGGTTAATGCTGACCGCGACCAGCACAGGGTCGAACGAAACGGGCATGACCCAGCTGGCGGTAAAAATTCGGCTCTCCCCTTCATGATGGGCGCCTATTCCGTAAATTCCAGTACTGATGGTTCGAATGAGTGCAGCGATCTCGGCTTGTCTCATGGTGGGTATCCTCCGGTTCAATCGCTCGGCTTCTATAATGCCGGAATATTTTTGGTTTCACGTGGAACAACGCGAATGACGCAGTTTACGCATTTCGATGAATCCGGACAGGCGCACATGGTTGATGTCGGTTCCAAGCCCTCGACGGTTCGTGTCGCTGTGGCGGAGGGGGTCATTCTGATGGCGAATGAAACCCTGAAGATGATTCTCGAGAAAGGGCATCAGAAAGGGGACGTCCTGGCCGTGGCGCGCATCGCGGGCATCATGGCCAGCAAGAAGACGGCAGACCTGATTCCGCTTTGCCACCCGCTATCACTGACGCATGTTGCGATCGACTTGGCGCCGTTATCAGAAGGCGTTGGCATTCATTGCCGCGTCGAGGCTGAGACGAAGGGGCAGACGGGCGTCGAGATGGAGGCCCTGACGGCCGTTCAGGTGACGCTGCTCACGATCTACGATATGTGCAAGGCGGTTGATCGGGGAATGGTCATGACCGACATTCGCTTGCTCCAAAAAAGCGGTGGGCAGTCCGGCGACTGGAGTCGTTAGACGATCCGTTCGAGGGTCAGGTAGGACCAGGCAAAACTGAGCTCTGGATCCAGCGGGTGATCTTCTCGCTGAGTTTCTTTCCACTCACTCTCCGCGTACTCAGGGAAAAATGTGTCGCCTTCGAAGTCCCGATGGATCAGGGTGAGTTCAATCCGGTCTGCAACGGGAAGAAAGAGGCGATACAGTTCGGCGCCGCCAATGACAAATAGACGGGCGCCATGCGGTATGGCATCTCTCAGTGCATCCAGATTCTGAACAGTTTCACAGCCAGAAATCTTGAGGTGAGGATCCCGACTCATGACCAGATTTCTCCGCCCGGGAAGTGGTCGGCCGATCGCTTCCTGCGTCTTGCGTCCCATTAGAATGGGATGGCCCATCGTGAGTGCCCGGAATCGGCGGAGATCATCAGAGAGGTGCCAGGGCATGGCGTTGTTGGCGCCAATGACCCGATTCGAGGCCATGGCTACAATCAGTGTGATGTCCATCATTCCATTCCTAGCATTGATCGGTGTATCAGGAAAATGTCGATAGGTCGGTAGAGGGATCTAGCCCCTGTTCCTGGCGGAGCGTCGGATAATCGATATAGCCTTGGGCGCCCCCGCTATAAAAGGTAGCCGGGTCCGCAGGATGAACAGGAGCATTCAGTTGGAATCGTTCTGGAAGATCAGGGTTTGAAATGAACGGCCGACCAAACCCAATGAGATCTGCTCTTCCTTCCTTAAGGGCGGCCTCGGCGTGTTCCTGGGTATAGTCGCCACATAAAATGATCGTTCCCGGAAAGGCCTTTCGGAGGGTGGCCATCAGTGCCCTGCCTCGATTTCTGATTTCTTCCGAGGCGCCAAGAAATGTTGGGTCGACGATGTGCAGGTAGGCCAGATTCTTTGGGGCCAGGGCGCGCGCAAGTGCTTCAAAGAGCGCTTCTGGATCTTCGTCAAACATGTCGTTGAAGTCGCCGAAGGGCGAGATGCGAATGCCGGTTCGGTTGGCCCCGCAGGCCTGGGTAACCGCATCGACCACTTCGAGGATCAGCCGAATCCGGTTTTCAATAGCTCCCCCATAACGGTCTGTCCTTTGGTTGGTTCCGCTTGAAAGGAACTGGTCCAGCAGATAGCCATTGGCCGC
>CAYFOC010000314.1:0-1845 GCA_964344615.1 uncultured Methylococcus sp. | reverse complement strand
AGGCCTTGTCACTGTGATGAACCTTGTGGAATCGCCAGAAGAAATCGTGGTGGTGATTGAGGACGTGCCAGCCGTATATGGCGAGATCGTAAAGCGCAAATGTCA
Organism: uncultured Methylococcus sp.; assembly: GCA_964344615.1. GTDB lineage: Bacteria > Pseudomonadota > Gammaproteobacteria > Methylococcales > Methylococcaceae > UBA6136. Next base: position 1,740 of record CAYFOC010000314.1, on the reverse strand, counting down.
GCATCCATTTCAAGGGACCCTCTTCCATGCCACGAAGAAAACCATGCCCGGCAAATTCCTGCGCCACGAAAAAAAGGGACGTGGCTCTTACCAGGGTGAGAACCACATTATTGAAAAAGAAAGCCGACAGGTTGGTATAGACGGACTCCTTACTCACGGCCTTGGGGAAGCCTACCTTGGGCCTTTTTTTCTCGAAGAAGAGAATCCCGAAGAAAGAAAGGAACGCTAGAGTGATGAAGACATTACTAACGATTTCAGCGAGCTCTTGCGTCGACATGGATCACCTTTTTTCTTTTCAATCATTGGTAGTGAATATCCATTTGGCTTGAGGTCATGTGCCGTCTTCGGCTACGTCTAACCATAATCCTGAGACAGGCAACGACGCGAAAAGTTCGTTCAACATCGCGTTCAACGGCCAAGCACCAATTTCTGGTGGTGACGCCCGCTCCGGCATTTGGATGAGCAGTAGCGAACCTCGTCCCACTGATCCGCCCACTTCTTTCTCCAGACCATCGAACGCCCACAGACGAGGCATATTTTTGACGGCAAAAAGGATTTATTCCCTAAAAAGAGTGTCTTTTCTTTGACTGACCGTTTGTTCTTCACACGACTTCCTCAGGGACGAATTACATGGCATCTCTGCGACATCTCATCATCATTCTTGGTGATCAATTGAACCTTGATAGTTCCGCTTTCGACGGCTTTGATCCCGCTCAGGATTGCCTCTTCATGGCGGAGGTCACCGAGGAGTCAACGCACGTATGGTCATCCAAAATGAGAATTGCCGCCTTTCTTTCGGCGATGCGGCACTTCAAGGAACGGGTCGAGAAAAGGGGGTGGCCAATGGAATACAGCGCGCTAGATGCTCCGGAGAACAGAGGAACGCTGGCCCTTGAGCTCGATGCCTGCATCAAGCGGTTAAAACCTTCCGAGTTGGTCATGACGGCGCCAGGCGACTGGCGCGTCCTTAAAGCAATCAAGGCCGTAGCCCAAAGTCATGGGCTATCCCTTGATATTCGTGATGACCGGCATTTCTTTTCAACCGTCCGGGATTTCGCGGGGTATGCCAAATCCCGCCGACAAGTTCGAATGGAGTTCTGGTACCGGTCATTGCGTCAGAGCACAGGGATCCTGATGGACGGAGAAACGCCCGCAGGGGGCCAATGGAATTTTGATGCGGATAACCGCAAGCCTTTCGGATCCAAGGGTCCACCTGAACACAAGATACCCAAAGACTTCGAACCGGATGACCTGACGCTGGAAGTCATCGCCCTGGTGAAAGATCGCTTTAGAGGGCATCCTGGAACCCTAACCTTCTTCGGATGGCCCATGAGCCCAGAACAGGCGGAGGAAGCGCTGAATGATTTCCTGGATCATCGGCTTTCGCTCTTCGGGCCATATGAAGATGCCATGTGGGAAGGAGAGCCTTGGCTCTTCCATTCCAGGCTTTCGATGGCCATGAACCTCAAGCTTCTCAATCCTCGCCAAGTCATCACGGAGGTCGAGCAACGGTACAGATCCGGCCAGATTGGGATTGAATCGGCGGAAGGATTTGTTCGACAGATCCTCGGCTGGCGGGAGTACGTGCGAGGCATTTACTGGACCCAGATGCCGCTCTATCTGGATATGAATGCGCTTGAAGCGAAGCATGACCTCCCCGACTTTTTTTGGACCGGCAAAACGGCCATGAACTGTCTCAGAGAGTGCCTCACCCAGAGCATTGAACAAGGCTATGCGCAC
>CAYFOC010000313.1:0-1863 GCA_964344615.1 uncultured Methylococcus sp. | reverse complement strand
TGCGATCTGCAAGCTCCGAAATTCCACCAGGACCTCCGCCAAGCAGATCCACAAAACCGTCCTCAAAGCGGGGGGTGGTTTGCGCGATCTGGGCTCCCGTCTTTCCGGCAACCTGATCCAGAGCCCCCGAATCCCCTCCTTCTCGCAACACCACACGCACGGCATCGCCTTGAATGACACCGTCGCAGACGCCATTAACCTGCAAGGCTTCGCTGAGTGCTTTTCGTCGATCGCCGCGAATATCCCTTAGCAGAAAGGTTCGCCGCTCAAGACGTTGAGTGAGTGATTCCGGTTGCCCTTCAAACGCAATCTTTCCTTCATTCAACAGGATGACCCGATCGCATTTCTCCGCTTCATCCAGATAGGCCGTCGCCCATACGACAGCAACCCCTTCGGCGGTCAGGGCCTCGACCATGCGCCAGAGATCCTGACGACTGACGGGATCCACGCCGACACCGGGTTCATCAAGGAGGAGAACCTTGGGGGATGAAATCATGGCGCAGGCTAGCCCTAGCTTCTGTTTCATGCCCCCAGATAAATTACCGGCAAGTCGGTCGCTGAATTCGGCGAGTCGCGTGAAGGTCAGAAGCCGCTTGAAGGTCTCATCACGCGCGCCCGGGGCGAGATTCTGGAGTTCGGCATAGAGGTTGAGATTTTCCTGAATGGTCAGGTCTTCGTAGAGACCAAAACGTTGCGGCATGTAGCCAATGATGTCCGGAATGGTCTCCTTATCTCTTTGGGTATCAAAGCCCATGATCGATATCCGGCCCGCGCTTGGTGCCATGAGACCAGCCATCAGGCGGATCAGAGTGGTCTTGCCTGCACCATCGGGGCCGACCAGACCAGTCAGTTGTCCGTGATGGAATTCAGCATCAATATGGTCCAGTGCGACCTGAGCACCAAAGGTCTTGACCAAGGCCTCGACCCGGACAGCCACGGGGTCTTCATTCCCTGAGGGAGTCGACATGGCTGAGTGAATGACACTCACTTGGATCTGATGGTCACAGGCATTCCTTGTCGCAATCCTTGGTCGGCATCCTGGACGGTGATGCGAACGCGGTAGACCAGATCGGTTCTAAGGTCCGTGGTTTCGACCGTTTTGGGCGTGAACTCGGCGCGGGGCGAAATAAATCCTATGGTTCCATGGTAAGTCTTTGAACAACCATCACACTGAATGGCCACGGAAGCGCCGGGGACGGCGAGCGTGAGGTCTGCTTCGTTGACATAGGCACGGAGATAAACCGGATTTCTGAGGGCAAGGCTATAAACAGGGGAGGTCGGGCCAACCATGCTTCCAGGTTCTCGGATCCGGGCTTGGATGATGGCGTCTGCAGGTGCCAGCACGTGGGTGTCAAGAAATGCGGTTCGAGCCTCCTCCAGGATTGCTTTTGCACCCTCGAGGCGGGCTGTGGCGGCCGCAATGTCTTCACGACGACTGCCTTCCTTCTTGATGCTTAGATCCTGTTTGGCAGATCCCCATTGAGCCTTGGACTGATCCCGGCTGTTTCTGGCCTGATCTCTGGTCTGGCGGGTGGTCGCTCCTGATTCGACGGATGACTCCTGTCGCTGCAACTCGCCGTTGGCGAAGTTGAGAGCGGCTTCCGTTTGTCGAACCAGTTCTTCTGCCTGAACGATTTCTTGTGGTCTGTAGCCGTTGGTTAATTTCTCAAGATTGGCATGGGCCTCCTGAACCTGAGCCTCAGCCTGCTTCAGTTGTTCCCGAAACGGCTGATCATCGAGTTCCGCCAGAAGGTCTCCCTCACGAACGCCATCACCTTCCTCATAGTTCATGACCCTCAGTCGTCCCGATTGCCGGAATGCCATCTCGACTTCACGGATGTCGACGTTGCCATAAAGGAGAAG
>CAYFOC010000312.1:0-1870 GCA_964344615.1 uncultured Methylococcus sp. | reverse complement strand
AGACCGACTCAAAACGTTCGGCAAAAGCCTTGCCGTAATTCGGTGGGATTTTCATCCCCAGAAGGACGCAACGGGTTTTCTGGCGTTCGGCCATTTCGATGATGGCCAGCAGATTGCCCTTCATCTGTTGTGGGGTGAGGCCCCGGAGCCCATCATTACCCCCGAGTTCAATCAACAGTAGATCGGGATGAAATTCTTCCAGTAAGCCAGGGAGACGGTCGAGTCCCCCTCGGGTGGTGTCTCCGGAGAGGCTGGCATTTTCAACGCGGACTTGTTGTGCGGAAAGTTTCGATTGCAGCAGACTCACCCATCCATCCTCCACTCTGTCCAGTCCATAGGCCGCACTGATACTATCGCCCAACACCAATACGGTGGTTGCGGATGCAGGCACCACGGTGAAGACAAGGATGCAAAGTAGTAGGACATTGAGATGACGCAAGTTCAACTCCAAGAAACAGGCGTAAGGCACATGATACAGGTCATTGACGTTCATAAACACGTGATGACGCCAGAGGGGTCATTGTCCATCCTTAAGGGCTTGAACTTCTCAGTCGAACGGGGTCACAGTCTGGCCATCCAAGGGGCTTCAGGATCCGGGAAGACGACCCTGCTGGCCTTGATGGCGGGTCTTGATCTTCCAAGCCATGGAGACATTCTCCTCGAGGGTCACTCATTAACCCATCTGGATGAATCAGGACGTGCGCGACTACGTGCACGATCCGTGGGCTTTGTTTTTCAATCCTTTCTCTTGCTGGGTCATCTGACGGCCCTTGAGAATGTGATGTTACCGCTTGAGCTTAAAGGCACAAGACAGGCCAAACAGATGGCCACGGAGTTTCTGGCGCATGTGGGTCTCGGCGAGCGGCTGGGACATTATCCTGCGATGCTCTCGGGTGGTGAGCAGCAACGCGTGGCGATCGCTCGGGCATTCGTGCATCAACCGCAGTGTCTTTTTGCCGATGAACCGACTGGAAATCTCGATGCTGCGACCGGGACACGTGTTGCTGACCTCTTGTTCCAATTAAATGTCGAAGCGGGAACCACCCTCATTCTCGTGACCCATGAATCCCGATTAGCAGAGCGTTGTCGGCACCAGATTCGCCTTGAGGCAGGAAAGATCGTCGAGTCCTCGCATGCAGGCTAATCGCATCATACTCAAAACGGCCCTTCAGCTTTTTGTGAGGGATCTTCGGGGGGGTAGGCTGACCCTGATGATGCTTTCCCTCATTCTTGCCGTTGGGGCACTGACTTCGATTCATCTTTTAAGCGACCGTTTGACGCGCACGCTGGAGTTTCGCTCCAGTGAATATCTGGGTGCAGATCTTGCGGTAGCCTCCGCGGTGCCCATTCCCGAAGCCTGGCTGGAGGAAGCGCGGAAGCGAGGCCTTCAATCGCTGTCCACGATCGAGTTTTCGACGGTTCTGCTCCATCAGGATGAGATTCTGATGGTCAGTACCAAGGCCGTGCCCGCTGCTTTCCCGTTGCGGGGACAGTACCGAGTGGAATTTACGGGAGGCGTCATTGAAGAGCCGGAGCATGCCGTTCCATCCCAAGGGTCCGTCTGGGTGGAGGCAGGGGTGCTTGAGCACCTAAAACTCAAGATTGGGGAGGTTGTCAATCTGGGTGAAACCCAACTGAGCATTGCAGGCATCATCCGCTATGAGCCCGATAAGCGGGGAGATCTCTTTTCATTGGCACCCAGAGTCCTGATGAATGTGGCCGATCTCGAAGCGGCGAAAGTCCTGCTGCCAGGAAGTCGTGCACGTTATTACGCATTAGTGAGTGGTGATGAGCGTCAGATGCTCGCTTTTTCCCATTGGCTTCAGCCGCAACTCCAATTGGGTCAAAAGCTGAATGACCTCAAGACTCA
>CAYFOC010000311.1:474-1877 GCA_964344615.1 uncultured Methylococcus sp. | reverse complement strand
ATCTATGTCACTCCTTTGACGGACGATCGAGAGGCCATCCTTGCCGGTATAGATGCATCCGGCGGGAGAGGTCATGGGATCACCAATATGGGACCAGGGCTTGCCATGGGTCTCGATTACTTTACTGGGCGCCCCAGAACAGGTTCTCGGATCATTCTCATGGTTTCCGATGGCGGGGCCCGAATTGATGAAGAAACGCGAGACCGGCTAACTCAGGGTTTCCAGCAAACTGAAGCCTCTCTTTACTGGATCTATTTGCGTAACCCGACCAGCGCGCGACTGGATGAGCGCCCTGACAACCCTAACGAAAGTTCTACCCCTGAGTATTTCCTCAATGAGTACTTCAAAACGCTGGGTGTGCCCTATCAAGCATTCGAGGCTGAAAATCCAGATGCCATGGAGCGCGCCATTCAGGCGGTTGAACGATTAGAAAATCAGCCTATCACCTACCGGGAAATGATGCCGAGACGTGACCTGACTCCTGGAGCCCTTTCGGTCGCGCTGGTTTTACTCGTGTTTCTGATCTATCTCAAAAATCTAGAGGTTGAGCGATGGATCGAGTAAAACTACGTCGAGGACTAGATGCTGTAGTCGCTGTAGCAGCCATACTGGTGGTGCCTTACATCTTATGGAACCTACTCAAACTTGAAACAGCCAGAAATCTCAACCTTGATATCGATCATCCTGAAAGCATTGCGGTCATTGAAACAACCCCGCCCGAGTTACTCTTTGCCCGGGCACATTGGCAATTGGTTCAAGATAATCCGCTAGAAGCCATTCGCCTATATGGTGCGATACAGTCCAGAGGTGATGATGCCTTCAGAATGCGCGTTCACTATAACTTGGGCACCCTTTATCTGAATGAAGCCTTCAAACTCTGGAAAACCTTTGGTCTGAACGAATACATTCGTATCAATACGCTACTGGAAGCTGCTAAGGACAACCTGAAAGTCGCCTTAACGATAGACCCTGATCTTGAAGCCGCTCGTTATAACCTCGACCTCGCTTACCGAATTACCCCACCCCCTAGAGAACGGGACAAGAACAACTTTCAAGGTAATAAATCGAGTGTCTTTTCCACGCTCCCAAGTTTGCCAGGGGGTGGACCTTGAAAAAACGCCATCAACAAATCATCCTAGGGCTTGCCTGTGCCCTTCTAATCGTCGGGCTATTCCATCCAGAAGTGACGTTGACAAGATCGGTGCATCGCTACCGAATCGTTGTGGATATCACACAAAGCATGAATACGGAGGACTATCATCGTCTGGATTACCCGTCCGATCGACTCGGATATGTCAAGGCAACCCTGCACCGAATCATACGCACCCTTCCTTGTGGTTCTGAAGTCAGCCTCGGCTTATTTACCACGCAAAATATTCAGTTCCTTTTCGACCCGCTTGAAG
>CAYFOC010000311.1:0-464 GCA_964344615.1 uncultured Methylococcus sp. | reverse complement strand
GCTTGAAGTATGTCGTCATTCTGGGGTTTTAAACGACACGATAGACCATGTCGACTGGCGGATGGCTTGGGCTGCCGATAGTCATGTTGAAATGGGGATTTACCATGCCCTGAATGAGATGGCCCGGGAAGAAGAGGATGCCCGACTTTTATTTTTTACCGATGGACAAGAAACGCCACCACAGAGCGTAAAACCCCAATATCAGCCTGAAGGCTACCATCCCTTAGGATTGATTATCGGTGTTGGCGGTCTGGCCCCAACTACCATTCCACGATTTGACCGAGAAAACCGAAGGATTGGAAATTGGGAGAACGCAGATATCGACAAGCCACCCATTTCCACGAATGTTTATTCACTGAATGTGGAAACCCGAACACTCCCAGAAACGGGTCCGTATCTCTCAAGTTTGGATGAGACCCATCTCAAAGCCATTTCGGCTTACACCCAACTGGAGTACGTTAGGC
>CAYFOC010000310.1:0-1889 GCA_964344615.1 uncultured Methylococcus sp. | reverse complement strand
CTCCCCAAGGGAATCCCTGCAAAACATTCCAGCAAGGCGGCCTTGTAATAGCGTTTTTGAGCGGGGGTGAGGTCGCCTTCAACACGCTCTGCTTCATTCCCCACCCACCTAAGAATCTCGCCCTCAAGGCGATCCGGTCCCTCGGTTGCGATCCTTTTCAGGATCTCAAGGGGACTTTGTCCATCCCTTAAGCCTTCATTGAGAATCTGGGCGAAGGTTTCGACGCCTCCCTCACTCAGGACACTTAAGCGGGTTCCCGCAGCACGGAGAAACTGCCCCGCGGTTTGGTTCAGCCATTCCGAGGGGGATCGGGTATCTGCGGAGCGATCGAGGATGGGAGCGAGTGAGCGTCGGACCTGATTCTGATAGTCCTCATGATGATGTTCTGCGATCGGTTTCAGGGCTGAATGCGTGGTTTCAGCAAAGGATCTTACGCTGTTCGCCCCTTCATCAATGTGCCGATGGGCGTCATTACGGGTCTCCCTAACGGCTTCTGTCACGGCTTCTCTTCCAGGAGGCGTGTCCGGCAAGGCCTCCATGACTTTCCCCCGAAAGGTATCGACGTCACCCAGGGATGAAAACCGGTCAGGATCCGGACTGAGATTCATGTCCGATTCGACATAGGGGGCTGAAAAGGCGCTTCCGAGCAGGGTTCTTCCAAGCGTCTGAGCGAGGATCGATTCATCATCTGAGAGCGCATGAAACACCGGTTGACTGTGCCCTGTGAGAAGCGAAAGGCCCGCAGCCGTATAGGCTTGCCCAGGATCATTGATGAGGCCATCCTGCTGCCAGGAGGCCCCCAGTCGAACGGCATCCCCACGGAGCCCAACGGCATCGAGCGATTGATTCAGGGCCTCTCGTTGCACCGGCTGACTTTCAATTCTCTGGCCTGCTTCAAGGGCTCCGAGACGCACCTCAGAACCTGATCGGTGCTGCGTTGAGAGAGCGCTCTGATAAGCGACATCCGCTGCGATCAATCCTTGCGCCGAATGCCCGACCTCACTCAAGGCTTCGCTTCGAAGTCCGAGACTTGCGATCTCCCGCGTCGAATGGCTGGCATCATCCTGAACCGCTTGCGCGAGTTCCATCTGAAACCCATGGTCATGACCAATCTGTCTTGAAAGGTCGCTCGCTATCTCATGGGCCTGGCTTTCTCCCAACTGAAAGCGATCCTGAAGCTGGGCCTGGAGTCCCCCTTGAAGATCGGGGGTGAGGCCTTTCTTCGATCCTTCTGTGGATCCTGAACCCAGCCGTCCGCTGAGGGCTCCTCCGATGAGGCTTGCAAAGTCATGCCCCGAGATCCCAGTGTCCCGGTATCGTTCGGACAAGGCTTCCCCTCGGGATTCAAGCAGTCGATCCGTCGTCGATCCGGTGCTGCCGAATCGCTCGCTTAAGGTGTGCCCGGAACCCCCTTCATCCATCAGGCCATGGCTTTGGGCCGACTGTGATCGAAGGGTCTCCATGAAGGCTTCGGAGCGCTGTTCCCGTTGCGCCCATGTTTTGCTCTGGGAGGCGACCTGATCCTGACCCAGCGTGAAGGTCGGGAGGATATCCTTGGCACCCGACATCGAGACGCCCGCGAGGGGCGTGTGCCGGTGCGCTGATTCCATCCCGATCAAGGCGGGAGATTGAAGCAGGGCAGGGCTTCCAATTTTTTCATCCAGGAAATCCCCGCCCTGCATGCGTCCCAGAAAATGGGTGGCGGTGACCGATCCCCCATAGACCAGCATCAAGGCAATCGCAGGTGTTGCACTCGCCAGCATGCCGCCAATGGCCAGCCAGTTCTGAAGCTCCATGTCCATCTGGTAAAGACCCGCCACCGAATCGATCGCAAAGTCAGCTTTTTTCAGGGCTGAAAATCCTCCCTGGGCTGCGAGAGTGATGTAGAG
>CAYFOC010000309.1:0-1899 GCA_964344615.1 uncultured Methylococcus sp. | reverse complement strand
TTCTATAAGTGGAAGGGAACGATCAACAGCAAGGGAGCGCTTACCTTATCTCAGGACACGATCTATCAGATCAGCAATCTGGATAACACCGTCTTTACCACTGCGACGCCTGCTTCACCTCCGACGGATCTATATACGGAAAGAGCGCGCTTCACTTTGACCAAGAAACTGATTGGCCAGTAAGGCTTCAACCTCAACCCACGGAGAATGCCATGAAACTGTTGAAATTTTTGAAATCGCGCGTGATTCACGCGGCTCTGATCACCCTCGCTCTCGCACCGCAAGGGGCGTGGGCGGAGGACATCACGCTCCTTAACGTCTCCTACGATCCGACACGCGAGTTCTACGAGGACTACAACAAGCTGTTCGAAAAGCATTGGAAGGCCAAGTCAGGCGATACCGTCCACATCAACCAGTCCCATGGTGGAAGCGGGAAACAGGGCCGCGCCATTCTGGAAGGTCTGGAAGCCGATATCGCCACGCTGGCGCTCGCCTACGACACCGACCAGCTCTTTGCCAAGGGCAATCTGGTGGTACAAGGTTGGCAACGTCGCCTCCCGAACAACAGTTCGCCCTACACCTCGACCCAGATCTTCCTCGTACGCAAGGGCAACCCTCTTGGCATCAAGGATTGGGATGATCTCGGCAAAAAAGGCGTGAGCGTAGTTACGCCAAACCCCAAGACCTCTGGTGGCGCGCGTTGGGGTTACCTCGCAGCGTGGGGTTATGCCCTCAAGAAGAACGGCGGCGATGAGAATGCTGCCAAGGATCTGATCAAGCGCATTTATAACAATGCAGGCGTTCTTGATACCGGTGCCCGCGGCTCGACAGTAACCTTTGCAGAACGCGAACTCGGTGATGTCCTCATTACTTGGGAAAACGAAGCGCATCTGGTTCTGAAAGAGTTTGGCGCTGACAAGTACGAAATCGTCTACCCGAGCATCAGTATCCTTGCTGAACCTGCTGTTACCGTCGTGGACGTCTTTGCCCGGAAGCACGGTACGGAAAAGGTGGCTGAAGAATACCTTCAGTACCTTTACAGCCCGGAAGCCCAGGAACTGGCAGCAAAACACTTTTATCGTCCTTCAGACAAGGCCATTTTGGCTGCGCATAGCAAGGATCTGCCGCCGATCCAACTGTTCACCATCAATGAAGTATTTGGGACCTGGGATAAGGCCCAGACGCGACACTTCGCTGACGGCGGCATCTTCGATCAGCTCTACGGCGTCAAGTAACCCCTTATGACACTGCACCTGCCCAATATCTTGAAACCCTTTGTTCAGGGTATTGGGCATGGTCGCAACAAATGGCGGCCCTTTCCCTTAAGGGCCCTCATGTTTTCCCCTCTGGATATCGCAAAGCTGCCCGCACGATGTCGAATGCGGTTCTGATCCTCCTGGCTTCCGCGATAGCACCTTTCATTTTGGGGAATCATCATGCCTCTCGACCATCTCATTGATACCTTCAACCATCGTTTCATCGAAGAAAATCATCTCGACTCCCCTCCTTTTGACTTTAGGGGCGGTCAGGTTTTCGGACGCTTTGGTGACCTGACCTTCACCAGCGATTTTCGCCCCATCCGACAATTAACGCGGCCGGATGAAATTCGAGCGCATGAAACAACTCCCTTGATCTTTTCTCCGGCGAACTATTCGCGAGGAGATACCAGATCAGAGCCCAATTCCGAAAATAGCAGCATCATGAACTTGGATCGCTTGAGTCGAACCGTCCATATGCTGAATTACCTTCTGCTGGATTTCAGCGAAGGAACACTTTTTCTCCACGTGCATCCTGAGCACATCCTGTCCGTTAGCAGCGACCATGGTGCATATTTTGAGGAGATCATCCGCGCCTGCGGACTCCCCCTTCGCCGCATCGCCATCAGCCTGACGCTCTCGA
>CAYFOC010000308.1:0-1905 GCA_964344615.1 uncultured Methylococcus sp. | reverse complement strand
AGGGTATGGAGAATCAAGAAGTTCCGATCATGGCCCGACGTTTTCGTGGCTATCTCCCCGTCATTGTCGACATCGAAACGGCGGGCTTTAACCCCAAGGTCAATGCCGTCCTTGAGATTGCCGCCGTGATGGTGACGATGGATGAGGAGGGGAAGCTCGTCCCGGGTGAAACCGTGGCGGCTCACGTCAATCCTTTTCCGGGTTCAAAACTTGAGGCGGCCGCGCTCAGTTTCAACAAGATCGATCCCTTTCATCCGTTCCGGATTGCGCTGGATGAAAAGGATGCCCTGCAGAAGATTTTCCAGCCGATCCGCAACGCAGTCCGCGATGCCGGCTGTACACGGGCCATTCTGGTCGGTCACAACCCGGCGTTCGACATCGGGTTTCTGAATGCGGCGGTGGAGCGGTCGGGGGTCAAGAAAAATCCTTTCCACCCCTTCTCCACCTTCGATACCGCCACCTTAAGTGGATTGGCGTATGGCCAGACGGTTCTCGCCAAGGCCGTTCAGGCGGCCGGCATGGATTTTGACAACAACGAGGCCCACTCCGCGATTTATGATGCGGAACAGACCGCGAAGCTCTTTTGCGGGATCGTCAACCGCTGGCGTGAACTCGAATTAGCATCGCTCCCCTGAGGGAGCGGGCGGCTCAGCCGTCTTTCTTGACCGCGGCTTCAACCAGCGTCTTGAGCTCTCCCTTTTCAAAGAGATCCATCATGATGTCGGATCCACCAATGAGTTCTCCCTGGATATAGAGCTGGGGGAAGGTGGGCCAGTTGGAATAAACCTTGAGGCCTTCGCGGATTTCGGGATCTTCAAAGATATTCACGTGGGCGAAAGGCGCACCGATGTGTTGAAGGATCTGGGCGGCCCGCGCCGAAAATCCGCATTGCGGGAAGTTCGGTGTTCCCTTCATGTAGAGAATGACCGGGGATTCCTTGAGTTGCGCTTCGATGCGCGCGTTGACGTCCGACATCGGGACCTCCGTAGGTGGGCTTAAAAACCCAGTAATTTTATCAGAAACTCTGAACCATCCCTCGATGGGGTCCCCTTAAAAACACACTATCTCCCCTGAAAGCCTTAACGCCGACCGAGGCCTGATGGATAATCGGGGGGAAATTCAAAGCGCACAGGAGATTGCCATGGCTTACAACATCACCCTGATCCCCGGCGATGGGATTGGTCCTTCCATCGTGGATGCCACCGTTCGTGTGATCGAGGCGGCCGGAGTCAAGGTCAATTGGGAAAAGCAGCTGGCCGGCATGGCTGCCGTTGACCATTGCGACAATCCCCTCCCCGATGCCACGCTGGAATCGATCCGAAAGAACCGGGTCTGCCTCAAGGGGCCTTTGACGACGCCGGTCGGCGGTGGGTATCGCAGCGTCAACGTCACCCTGCGCCAGGCTTTCAATCTCTACGCCAACGTTCGCCCGGCCGTATCTTTCAAAGGCACGGACACCGTGTTCAAGAATGTCGATCTTTTGACCGTTCGGGAAAATACCGAAGGCCTTTACGCCGGCATCGAACACTTCATCAAGGTGGATGATCGGAAGATCGCGGCCGAAAGCATGGCGATCATCACCCGGGAAGGATCTGAACGGATCATTCGCTACGCGTTTGAACATGCCCGGAAGGCGAAGCGCCGGAGGGTCACCTTGGTCCACAAGGCCAATATTCTCAAGTGCACCTCTGGCCTCTTCCTTGAGATCGGTCGGGAAATCGCCAAGGAATACCCGGACATCGAATTTGACGACAAGATTGTCGATGCCTGCTGCATGCATCTGGTCATGAAGCCTGAAAGCTTCGACGTGATCGTCACCACCAACCTCTTCGGAGACATCCTTTCAGATCTCGCGGCAGGTTTGATCGGGGGCTTGGGGCTTACGGCGGGTGCAAATATCGGGAC
>CAYFOC010000307.1:0-1905 GCA_964344615.1 uncultured Methylococcus sp. | reverse complement strand
GCATCAGTGATGCCCACGTAGTTACCCAAAGACTTTGACATTTTTTGGACGCCATCAAGCCCTTCCAAAATAGGCATAGTTAAAACCACCTGTGGCGGCTGACCATAGGCCTCTTGCAATTGACGTCCCACCAATAGATTGAACTTCTGATCCGTTCCACCCAACTCGACATCTGCGCGCATGGCTACAGAGTCATATCCTTGAATGAGCGGATACAGGAATTCATGGATGGCGATTGGCTGCCCAGTCTTATAGCGGTTATTGAAATCTTCCCTTTCCAGCATTCGCGCAACAGTGTGCTTTGCTGCGAGAGCGATTAGATCGCTCGGCGCCATTGCGTTCATCCACTCGCTGTTGAACATCACATCCGTCTTCTCAGGATCAAGGATCTTGAATATCTGATCCTGATACGACTTCGCATTTTCAAGCACATCTTCCCGGGACAAGGGCTTTCGCGTTGCACTCTTACCTGTCGGGTCACCGATCATGCCCGTGAAGTCCCCAATCAGAAACAGAGCGCGATGACCCAAGTCCTGAAATTGCTTCAGCTTATTAAGCAGGACGGTATGTCCCAGGTGTAGATCGGGGGCCGTCGGATCAAAGCCTGCCTTCACGCGGAGCGGCCTTCCTTCTTCCAACCTCTTAAGCAAAATCTCTTCGGGAATGACCTCTGCGGCCCCCCGCTTGATGAGCTCCAAAGCTTCAGTGGTCGACGCACCCATGAATGACACCTTCTAATCTATGTTGTTTGGTAAACCCGGCATTGTATCCGGGGGACTCCAGGGATGGGAGAGCCGTGGGCCAACCCGCGTCTCCATGATGAGCCGACTTGAGGCTGAAACACAAAGGCCCGGTATGACCGGGCCTTTGTGTTCTCTGATCTCTGGATTTCAGACCGAAAAGGAAGATCCGCACCCGCACGTCGTTTGCGCATTGGGGTTACGGATCACAAACTGCGAACCGGACAGCCCCTCGGTATAGTCGATCTCAGCGCCAGCTAGATACTGAACACTCATGGAATCAACAAGCACCGTCACACCCTTCTTTTCAATCTGAGTGTCATCATCGTTGATTTCTTCATCAAAGGTGAAGCCATACTGAAAGCCGGAGCAACCACCACCCGTGACATACACACGCAGCTTAAGGTTCGGATTATTCTCCTCAGCGATCAACTCGCTGACTTTTTCCGCTGCATTGTCCGTAAATCGGATTTCTTCTTCACTCATTGAACATTCCTCAAGTAGCTTTGACCCAGTAGGGCAAGCAATTCGCTAATTCAAGCCGATTATCAATTTCCCGAGTTTTTTAGTCAAGAATCGAGCCTGCAGCCTTAAGCGCCTCGATCTTCCACAGAAGTGAACAGGACGTGATCATGTTGCCCCTGAAGCACCTTGATGACATTACGCGCGTAACCATTAAACGTTTTCGCAGCCAAGGCAGATGCAATCTGCTGTCCGAGCGCGGTAAATTTGCGATAGCGAATGGGATCGCCCGTCCCTGGTACGGCATCATCCGATAGTTTGACCTCCCAACATTTTGAGCGGTAAACCAGGGGCAAGCCCGCGATCCGATGTGGGGTAAGAATAGATGCCTCATGTGACAGCAGTCCCACATCAATCCAGTGATGGCTTAAATCGGCTTCACGTCCATAAGACCAGATCTCACGCCGAACAAGGTCTCCTTCGAACATGAAACGCCAACCGGACTCGAAGGAAAAGGCGAACGCACAGTATTCGACAAACGCCTCCAACTCCCAATGATCCATCAGATTCAAAAACTGGAGGGCCCTTCGGGAAATCGTTCTAGGCTCCGCCAACTCCAGAACCAATATCCGAGCCCATATTTCCCGTTCAAGTGCGGATCCCGCAAAACTCGATAGATGAAGAAAGAGATCCAGCCAACCCC
>CAYFOC010000306.1:0-1944 GCA_964344615.1 uncultured Methylococcus sp. | reverse complement strand
GTGTCAAAAAATTCCAGGATCAGCGGCAAATCCAGTGAAAGGTCGACGAGACGGGTTTCATGCATCACGCCGTCGAGACTGAAGCCCTGGGTTCCCCGCAAAATCGTTGCGCCCATAACTCGGTGGACATCGTGCAGATCCTTCAGCGTTTTCTGAAGGGTCCGCTCTTTTTCGCGCGAATAAATTCGAGCTACGGTAATAGGAATTGTCGACATAGCCAGGTTCCCAGTTTGTTGGCAGACCAGATAGATGAGCCCGCGAAGAGGCCATTCAGAGTGAAAAGTGTAAAAAGTTCGCCGAGTTCGATGTCAATGGCGTTCAGCTTGAAATTCATCCAAAGCGTTGCTGTGATCGATGAAAGGCCCAGCAACACGATGAGTATTACTGCATGGGTTGACGTAGACCAGTTGTAAAACCCAGACCCAAGGGATACTCCGGCGGTGAGGATGAAGAGAGAAAACCATCCGATCACAAACTTGGTATATGCGACTTCATGATCGCTCCAGTTCATGAGTGTCCCTTCGAACAGGGTTCGTGCCCAGACCAACCCTACCCAAACCGCTCCAATGCACAAGAGGACGCTCAAGAAAATGTTGGCGGCGGCTTTAAGGTAGGTGCCTTGCTCCATGAGGTAGTAGGTCTCAATCGCAAAACTCGAAAACGTGGTGTAGGCACCAAGAAAGCCGATGAGGATGGCCGCCCGATATTCCATGGATACGGGGAGCCTTTGCACCAGGATTTCAGTCAGGAATCCCATGAGAAAGGATCCGGAGACATTGATGAAGAGCGTCCCGTGAGGAAATTCTCGTCCAAAGTATCCATATACGACGTTCGCAAGCCAGTAGCGGGACATGGCGCCCAGTGACCCGCCAAGGGCAATGACAAGGAACTCTCTCATGCGTGATGACCGAAAAAATCAATGAGCCTGATCAGAGGGCAAGGTTAAGAATTTGCCGCTGCCCGGGTTCTTCACCAGTCTGCATTTCGGCGTGTTCATGCCAAATCCAGTTCTGATCGTTCGGTCCATGGATCATGACACCGATAAAAAAAGCAAAATCAAACTCACTGGGGCGCGCCAGATTGGTAAGTAAGCGTTCGCAGTCCTTGAGGATGATCTTGGCGGCCAGATGCGTCATGCTCTGAAGGTCCACCTTCTCTCCATAATGCAAGTTGGACAACAGTTTCTGACGCACACAGGACTGCTCAAGGTCTTCAAAGTCCATGTGAAGGTCGATGCGGCCTGTCTTTAGCTGGGAAACAACGGAGTCCAACGATCCGCAGGCATGGGAGGCTTCCTCAATTCCTTCTCTCATAACGACACCGACAGTGCCCCTCTCTGACAGAGCAATGTGTGGCATCGCATACATCACAAAACGTCGCCGGCCATTTTCGAGGGGGGCATGGCTGATCCCGGTCTTGATTCCTGTTCTACCCAGGAGCAGGAATCCGCCAAGGCTTCTGCAGCTGAACGTTCGCCCCCAATGCTTGACGATTTCGGCCTCAAGGGGGGAGGCGATTTCATCTCTGCAGGTCGCAACGATTCCGAGGGTGTTGTCGTCGATGAATCCGAACGGACTTAGCGCTTCCGTGGTCTTTTGGAAATAAGTTTCCATGGGGATCGCCCCAGGAAACAAATTCTGTAGCGCTCCGTGAAAAGCGGGATTAGGCATGGTTTTCTATCTCAAGGATGGGGAGATTTTGAACGCCAAAAGTTCGGGTCCAAGCTTTCGAGGCTTTCTAGCACGGATTGATAGGCATCGGACGAGATGCTGACTTCACCCCGCAATGGATTGTCTACGGCGACCAGCAAGAAGATCATGGAACCCATGAACATGCCGTAAATCGAAGTCACGATGAAATGAGTTGATGCGCGTGTGGTGTGAAAAAGGTAGATCAAGGGGAGCGTCAGCAGGGCCCCGATGATGATGACCAGCCAGAAAACGG
>CAYFOC010000305.1:0-1947 GCA_964344615.1 uncultured Methylococcus sp. | reverse complement strand
GCAGCAACGACTTCATCGACGGTTTCACCCTTGATGCGAAGGGCGACCAGAAAACCTGCTATCTGGGAGGGGGTGGCCTCACCCTGCATGATGGCCCGCATGACAGACTGCATATCGCCATGGGAAAGATCATGTCCATCGACGAGAAGCCGAATGGCGTGCTTGATGTCCATGAAACCGGCTTAACGGTTGAGGAAATTAGCGAGAAGCTCGTGCCCCTGCTCGGTCAGAATAGATTCCGGATGGAATTGGACACCCTCGATATCAAGAGTCTTGTGACGGACACCCATGATTTCATCGATCCCACCCTTTTCATCCTGCGTCCATGCGGTCACTTCCAGGCATTCCGGAAGGCTTGACTGCTCGATCACCAGCGAGTGATAGCGGGTGGCCTGGAAGGGATTATTCAGTCCTCGGAAAACGCCGGTGTCATGGTGATGCACCATCGACGTCTTTCCATGCATGATGGATTTGGCGCGAATGACGTTCCCGCCAAACGCGTAGCCGATGCTTTGATGCCCCAGACACACCCCAAGGATAGGATAGCGCCCCGCGTAGCGGCGTATGGTCTCGACCGAGATACCCGCTTCCTTCGGCGTGCAGGGTCCTGGTGAAATGACAATCTTTGCAGGATTAAACCGCTCCACCTCTTCGACCGTGATCTGATCGTTGCGGACCACCTCGACCTCAGCGCCCAGTTCAGCGAAGTACTGCACCAAGTTATAGGTGAAGGAATCGTAGTTATCGATCATCAGAAGCATAAACGCATCAATCCTGTGGTGCATCGCCGGTGCCGGACATCAACCGATCATTGGCGGAAATGGCCTTGCGCCACGAAAGCGCTCATCGTTTAATAGCCATTTTCCCCCATTACGCGCCCCGTTGAAACCCCGCATGAACAATCTCAAGCGCATCGGCCTCCTCCTCACGGCCCTGACCCTTATGTCGGCCTGTAGTGCATGGAGCGGCTTTGGACAGGATCTTCAGAAGCTTGGTAAGAAAATCGAAAAGCAGGGAGACAAGAGTAATTAGCGACCCTTGCCATCTGGCGCTATACGCTCTATCTCCTTGATCAGCCCATCTTCGATGCCGTAGACACACCCATGCAGGATTGGACGATGCGCGCGTGACCAGGCAGCTTGAACAATCGGAGATCGTGCGAGATTCCTCACCTGCTGCAACACATTCAACTCCACGAATCGACGGTAACGCTGTTCTGGATCCCCGATCTGCCGAAGTTCCCCGGAATGAAGTTCGTAGGTTTCACGAACTCCTGTCAACCAGTCATTCACCATCGTCAGTTCTGGATTCGGCGGGTCCATCGCCGCCAGAATGCCACCACAGTTGTAATGCCCACATACCACGATGTGCGAAACGCCCAGTACGTCTACCGCATACTGCAGAACACTTCCCGCATTGAAATCGCCATCAATGATTTGATTTGCAATATTGCGATGAACGAACACCTCCCCAGGATCCGCATTGACGACGATCTCTGAGGGAACACGGCTATCGGAGCAACCAATCCAGAGGACCTCGGGTGATTGAATCTTGCTTAACCTCTTGAAATAGGCAGGACTCAACTCCGTCATTTCCGTCGCCCACGCCTTATTGTCGAGGAGCATCCGCTCAAAAATATCCATATGCGCCTCTAATTGTGCTGACAGCCTTCTTCCACCGCAAGGTCTTCAAGACAATCCTTGCAAAGCGGCCCTGAGACCCCCAACACGTTCCTCAGCGTGACAGAAATATGATTGGCTTTCGCGGTGTCTCCGAAATCCGAGATGCAATCCAGAATATCCCGATCAATGAATTCAGCGCGTGTTCCATCAATCACCACATAACTATTGGGTGCGATTTGCCCCAGCAATTCACGGAGCTTGATCTTGTTCAGGAAGGTTGCATCCTTTCGGAATCGAATCAGATAGTTATTCTGGCTTTGGGTCA
>CAYFOC010000304.1:0-1948 GCA_964344615.1 uncultured Methylococcus sp. | reverse complement strand
CCAGGGGTGTTCGTCAAACCGCTATCCTGGTGGTCATCCTGGCCGAACTCTCGTACTGGGTTGAAGGGGCTTGGCTAGACGGCCTTTATTCCCTGGAGTGGATTCTGGTCGTGGCCCTGTTCGAATTCGAAACGCGCATGCCTCAATGGGTTGCCATGCATCCGTTCCACTTCCGCGCCATGGGTCTTGCGCTCATGCTTTCGATGATGGGTGTCATCGGCGCATGGCTGTCTGAAGGTTCGTACTTCAACGCTTACGATGCCATCCTCTGGTCCATCGCATTCCTCATCATTGATCTCGACATCCTGAACAGCGCCATGGAGAAGGATTCATGAAGCCATACCAGCGATGGGCACAGGCTCAACGGTCGACAATACCGCGTTGCTCGACTAGCATCGCGTAATGCTCAATGATCAGACCCTGCATACGTCATCATTTCCATTATTCCTGCCCCATGGATGACCTTATCCCCGTCAAACGCCTTTCCCGCTGGCTGTCGTTGCCTGCCTTAAGCGTTGTCGCCTTCCTTCTGACCGGTTTTAATCCGATCTCAGCGTTCGCCGTGTCTGTTACCAGGGACGAGATTCTCACCGACCACCTTTTGAGACCCTCGGGGGTTGCCGTGGCAGCGGATGGATCCGTTTGGGTGGCCAATCAGGGAAGTTGCTATCAGAACAGTCTCGCAGGATGCACCGTCAGTGCGACCCTTCAGTATCTGAGTGACTCCGGCAACATGACCATCAAGGGGTTTACTTCGCTGTCAGGCGTTGCTGTGGATTCGCAGGGAGATGTCTGGGTTTCAGATATCGGGTCCAACAAGGTCTTTCACGTCACGTCCAGCGGCAAGATTGACAGCATCATCCTTGACCCCTATCTGTCCTTGATCAATGCGCCACTGTCGGTCGCTGTTGATAGTCAGGACAATCTCTACGTTGCCAATCGCGGAAATCAGTCCATTAGCAAATGGAGTCCCAAAGGGATCGTCATGGGTTACTGGAAAGTCAACGTGAATCTGATGTATCTCGCGATCGATGCCAATGACAGGCTATGGATTGCGGATGCCCAGAACGACGTGATTCGCTGTCTCGCCTGTGCGACGGCATTTCCGGTACAAGGCAAATCTGCACCCAGGGCCCTCGGGTTTGATCAGGACGGTAATATTTGGGTCGCTGATTACACCTATTCGCGGGTCACGGGCTATAGTCCCCATGGACAACCCCTCGGAAGTGTCAAGGTGGGCGTTAAGTTTCCGACCGGCATCGCTTTCGATCCTCAGGGCAGACTCTACGTATCCAATTTCACCACAAATTCCGTATCGGTTTACTCGCTTCAATAGCGTGAATGTCCTGCTTCTGCTTGTTTCTCGGTTTCCATGTGAACTCCTTCTTGATTTTGGAGTCTTACCACCTAGACTACGAGTAATTCGAGATACGAAGGCAGAAACCAACCTGCCCCGCAACGCCACACAACACACAGAAAAACCTGGGAGGAACCTCTGCATGAAACCAACGTTTCGTTTTAGCGCTCTGGGGAGAGTCGCAACCATTCTGATTGCATCATCCTTCCTGGTGCTGAATGCACATGCTGAAACCGACAAGGAAATCCAGGAACGTGTGGTGAAACAGCGTGAACTCTTCAAGGAAGGGAGTGGGATGGATCATTCTGGTCATGCCATGGAGCCGGAAAAAGGGGTCTATCGCGGCGTGTTCTTTGGCTATCTCCCGTGCAATGAAGAGGGCTGCAGTGGGATCAAGATGACCCTTTCCCTCAACACCCGCGGCTCATACACCCTCGTGGTACAGCCTGCGCGTTTCAGAAATCGCGAATCCTTTGAAAAGGGTCGTTACGTATGGGATGAAGCCAATCGCATGGTGACGCTCACTCCCTACAAGGACACCGATCCGGTCAGAAAACTCCGGATCAAGGACGATAGCGTCCTGATTCACGT
>CAYFOC010000303.1:0-1954 GCA_964344615.1 uncultured Methylococcus sp. | reverse complement strand
AGGGCTGTCTCTCGGTACCCGGTTTCTTTGAAAAGGTCACTCGGGCCGAAAAAATCACCTACCGTGCGATGGATCTTGATGGCCATACTCAAGAATCTGAAGCCACGGGATTGCTCGCCGTCTGTATTCAGCATGAAATCGACCATCTGGAAGGGAAGCTTTTTGTCGATTATCTCTCACCTTTGAAGCGTCAACTTGCGCGTAAACGCGTTAAAAAGGAACAGCGACATCGTTCGGAGAGTCCCAGCACTCGCTTACCGTCGAGTTCATCATGAGAGTGGTTTTTGCTGGCACACCCGAATTTGCCGTTCCGCCGCTTCAAGCGCTGATCGCCGATTCTGGATATGAAATCGTAGGGGTCTACACGCAGCCCGATAGACCCGCGGGTCGGGGCCGCGTCCTTACCGAAAGTCCCGTCAAGCAAGTCGCAGCGCAGCACGGCCTACCCGTCTTCCAACCCGAACACCTCAAAGCCGAAGCGGATCAAATCCGATTTGAGGCTCTCGGCGCTGATCTGATGGTGGTCGTTGCTTATGGGCTGATCCTCCCCAAACGGGTGATCGATTTTCCACGCCTAGGTTGCATTAATATTCACGCGTCACTCCTGCCGAGGTGGCGGGGCGCAGCGCCGATCCAGCGATCCATCCTGGCTGGAGATCCAGAGACGGGGGTCACCATCATGTATATCGAGCCCAAACTGGATGCAGGGCCCATGCTGCTCAAACGCAGCACCTCTATTCGAGCTGACGATACCGCAGCGAGTCTCCATGACCGTCTATCTACTCTTGGAGCCGTAGCCTTAATGGAATCCTTGCCGGGTCTCGTTGACGGCACCCTCATCCCTGAAATTCAGGATGAAGCCCTCGTCACCTATGCGGCCAAATTGGATAAACAGGAAGCCCCTATTGACTGGTCGCAGTCCGCTACCCGCATTCATCGACAAATTCAGGCCTTTAATCCATGGCCAGTGGCGGAGACTACCTATGCTGGAAAGAGCCTTCGCATCTTTCGCTCTGAAGTGCTTGATACGACACAGACTGAGGGAATACCCGGTGGCGTAGCCCCGAACGGAGATCAATTGGATGTCGTGACCGGTGCAGGTCGCCTTCGACTGCTTGAGGTCCAATTGCCGGGCGGAAAACGCATTACGGGGCGAGATTTTCTCAATGGCCAGAGCGGCAAAAAACTACACTTTGGACCTCTCTCATGAATGCACGACAAATGGCCGCCGAAATCATTGTTGAGGTCTGCGACCATGGCAAGAGTCTTTCTTCCACGTTGGATGACCGCCTACCCTTAGTCAAAAATCCTGCCGATCGGGGATTGATTCAAGCACTGAGCTTCGGGGTTATTCGCTTTTATGACCGCTTGGAAGCCGTGCTTGTCCAGTTAGCTCGAAAACCGATCAAAGACCCCCAAGTTCATGCGTTGGCTTTAGTAGGGCTATTCCAGCTCATTTATCTTCGGGTTAAACCCCATGCCGCAGTCAGTGAAACGGTATCCGCTGCGGGCCAGAAGACCTGGGCACGCTCGCTGCTCAACGGGATTCTCAGGAACTTTCAGCGCCAACAATCCCTACTCGAGGAGACAGCCGATCGTGCCCCTTCTGCAAGATACGCGCACCCGGGCTGGCTCATCGATATGATTCGAGCCGATTGGCCGGACGAAGCGGACACTATCCTGAAGGCCAATAACGAAGCTCCGCCGCTTGTTCTAAGAGTCAATTCCAGCAAGCTGAATCGTTCCGATTACCTCAATCGCCTCCATGAGGCTGGCATCGAGGCTGAGCCTCTGATCACCACAAACGATGCCATCCGACTGGTAAAACCTATTCCCATTAGTCAAATTCCAGGTTTCGATGAGGGGCTGGTCTCCGTTCAAGACAGTGCTGCTCAACTGGCGGCGGATTTTCTCAAAATCCAAGCCAAGGACCGAGTTTTGGACCTCTGTGCTG
>CAYFOC010000302.1:0-1962 GCA_964344615.1 uncultured Methylococcus sp. | reverse complement strand
AATAAGAAGCCGCAGCCAGAACAGACAATCCACTGCGATTCATATAGGTCGAAGGCTTTAGAAGAATCAACGTATCAGACCCCCGATCAACGCGTGCTACGGCACCATGGAAGCGGGATTCTTCCCGAAACTGAACGCCGAATGAACGCGCCACCTCGTCCAAAAACCAAAACCCGGCATTGTGCCGGGTTTTTTCGTATCGGGACGTGGGATTCCCCAGCCCAACCATGAGACGGATCACCGAAAGCCTCCGGCGATCCTCTCAGCAGGAAGCCGCATTAGGCTTCTTCACCACCGCCAACGCGGGGGGCATGAATCGCCGCAACCAACTGATCGTGACCTGCGCCATGCAGAAGCTCAACGATCTGAACACCCGGTGGAACCTTTACGTCGGAGAGATGCACGGACTGGCCAATATCCAGCTTGGCGAGATCCACCGCAATGAATTCCGGAAGACGTGCCGGCAAACATGTCACTTCGATATCAACAAGCGCATGATTTACAACACCACCCTTCTTTGCGCCGACCGATGTTTCCTGATTCAGGAAGTGGATCGGCACGTGAACCTTGATCTTCTGCGACTCACTGACGCGCTGAAAATCCATATGCAGGATGATCGGACGGCTGGGATGACGCTGCATATCCTTGAGAATCGCAGTTTCTTCCTTGCCATCGAAACGCAGCGTCAGGATATGCGAGTAGGTCGACTCATCTTCAAGCGCCTTTGTGATCTTGTTGTGATCAAAGGTAAGACCGATCGGCTCAGCAGAACCGCCGTACAAGACCGCTGGAATTCTGCCCTCTACACGAAGACGACGTGATTCACCGCGACCCTGAGTCTTGCGGACTTCTGCTTCAAATACGTAACTGCCTGCCATCTTTATCTCCAAATACTCTTAGCAGTTTATAAAAACGCCGAATTAATCGACGTACATAGAGCTGACCGATTCACCCACCGCCATACGGCGGATTGTTTCGGCCAACATTTCGGCAACACTCAGCTGCCTGATTTTTTTGCATCGCTTGAATTCAGGGCTCAACGGAATCGTATTGGTCACAACCAATTCATCCAGCACTGATTCGCTGATATTTTCAAGCGCGCGCCCCGAAAGCACCGGATGGGTGCAATACGCCACGACTTTTATCGCCCCATTCTCTTTCAGGGCCTCTGCCGCCTTGCACAATGTCCCCGCGGTATCCACGAGATCATCAACCATAATGCAAGTGCGACCACGAACGTCCCCGATGATGTTCATGACTTTGGCCTCATTCGCGCGAGGACGACGCTTATCAATGATCGCGAGATCCGCCTCATCCAATCGCTTTGCCAACGCCCGCGCCCTCACAACGCCGCCAACGTCCGGCGAAACCACCATCAGGTTTGTGTAGTGCTGACGCCAAACATCCCCCAAAAGAATCGGAGAGGCGTAGACATTGTCCACCGGCACATCGAAGAAACCCTGAATCTGATCCGCGTGCAAATCAACGGTGAGCACGCGATCAGCGCCAGCCGCACCAATCATCTTGGCTACCAGCTTTGCTGCGATCGGCACCCGAGCAGAACGAATTCGCCGATCTTGGCGAGAATAGCCGTAATAGGGAATAACTGCGGTGACCTGGGCCGCTGATGAGCGCCGAAACGCGTCAATCATGACCAAAAGCTCCATCAGGTTTTCATTTACCGGCGAGCACGTCGGCTGAATAATGAAAATCTGCTTGCCTCTGACATTCTCCTCGATTTCAAAGGAGATCTCGCCGTCAGCGAACCGACCAATAGTCGATTGCCCAAGGCGCATATTCAAAGCCCTGACGATGCCTTTGCCCAAAGGCAAATTAGCATTGCCAGAGAAAACCATAAAGGCGGCATCCGTCATGCGGTCAACTTCCTTAATCACGGTCACCGGTTAATTTGGCTGGGGCGCCAGGATTCGAACCTGGGCATGGCGGGATCAAAACCCGCTG
>CAYFOC010000301.1:0-1983 GCA_964344615.1 uncultured Methylococcus sp. | reverse complement strand
CCTCGTCCAATAGCGACTGACTCAAATAGGTCATCACTTCATCGAAGAGTTTTGACCCTTCACTATCAAAGATAGGAACCTCCTGTTCTTTTCTGAGCCAGGTGATCTGTCTTTTGGCAAATTGTCGTGTCGCAATGACGCCGCGTTCCAGCATCGTTGAGTAATCGTATTGATCCTCAAGGTAATCCCAGATTTGTCGGTACCCGACCGCGCGCATTGATGGATGTTCGGGTGTGAGGTCGCTTCTGGCTTTGAGGGCTTTGACCTCCTCAATGAAACCCTCCTTGATCATCTCAATAAAACGTTCCTGGATTCTTTGATGAAGTCGTTCACGGTTGGAAGGCATCAGAATCAGCGGGATGATGTCATAGGATGTGCTTTTAGGTGCTGACTTAAGGAAATGTTCACTCAAGGGGATACCCGAGATCATGAAGACTTCGAGTGCTCTTAAGATTCTCTGCGGATCATTCGGATGGATCCTTTGTGCCGAGATGGGATCAATACCTTGAAGTTCTGCGTGGAGCGACTCAAGTCCCTTTTCTCTTAACGCTTGATCGAGCGCTGCACGAATGTCCGGGTCTGCGGCCGGTAGGCTGGAAAGACCTTTCAACAGCGCATTGAAATACAACATGGTACCGCCAGCGAGGATAGGGAGGCTCTGGCGGTTTGCAATGCTTTCAATGCAAGCATTGGCATCGGTGAGAAATCGTCCGGTGGAATACGCTTCCTTAGGGTCAAGGAGATCAATGAGATGATGGGGAATCTGTTCTCGCTCTTTGATGGTGGGTTTTGCAGTCCCTATGTCCATGCCCTGATACACCAGCGCGGAATCGACACTAATGATTTCACCCTTAAGCGCCTTGGCAAGTTTCATGGCTAGCGTACTTTTGCCGGAAGCAGTCGGGCCCATGATGACAATGGCTTTGATGGCTGACATGGTGGATCACAATTTCGCGAATGAATCTGAATTGTAGCGGAGAATGGCTGTCACCCATTTATTGATCCTGCCATAATCACCTCATTCTTGAAGGGGATTTATGCCGCATTCGATCCTGGTTCTTAATTCGGGTAGTTCAACTGTCAAATATCGCCTTTTCCAAAGTGAAGGCAGGGATCACTTTCGAACGAAAGCCAAAGGTCTTATTGATCTTTCGAATCACGGTGTGACTGAAGATCAGGAAGCTGGATTTCGTGCTGCCATAGAGTCGATGGTGTCTGCCCTAAAGGCTTCAGGTCATTTGGGCGTCGATGGCCCTACTGCGATAGGACATCGGGTCGTCCACGGCGGGAGTCTTTATGCCCAAGCCACTTGCATTACCGATGAGGTTCTCCTCGCCCTGGAATCGACGATTCCCTTGGCACCCCTTCATAATCCTTCGAACCTACTGGGCATCGAAGTCTGCCGAAAATACTGGCCAAATGTTCCTCAGGTTGCCGTTTTTGATACGGCCTTTCATCAATCGATGCCGGCTTCTTCTTACCGATATGCCGTTCCGGAGGACTGGTATCAGCATCATTCAGTTCGGCGTTATGGTTTTCATGGCAGTTCTTATGCCTCAATTTTAAGATCAGCAGCAACTCATTTTGGGAAATCACCAGCGGAATTAAATCTCATTGTCTTTCATCTTGGAAACGGCGCCAGTGCCTGCGCCATTCAGCAGGGTCAAAGCCTTCATACGTCGATGGGAATGACGCCGCTCTCGGGTCTTGTGATGGGCACGCGCTCGGGAGATCTTGATCCCGGAATTCTCTTTTATCTTGCGAAGGAGAAGGGAATGACGATGGCTGAAATGGATGATCAGTTAAATCACTCTGCGGGCCTTAAGGGTCTTTCCGGAGATTCTGATATGAGACAGCTCCTTGACCGACACCATCAAGGGGATTCAGCAGCTTCGCTCGCACTCGAGATTTTCATTGAAAGGATTCGTGACTATCTGGGTGCCTATCTTCTTAAAGTCAGGAATCTAGACGCCATTATTTTTA
>CAYFOC010000300.1:0-1991 GCA_964344615.1 uncultured Methylococcus sp. | reverse complement strand
AATCGAAGTCGAACGGAACCATCTCCAAAAGCCTTTTCCACGGCTTCGAGGAGTGTTTCCTTGGGAGTGACGCGCCAGTCATCACCCAATTGAACAACGGCTTTAGCCCCATCAAGGTGGCGTTCAATGAAGACGGGGCATTCACCGCCGCGATAAGGCCCAAGCGTTGCCTTGAGTGTCTCTACCCAGGAGGGATGGGGCCGATCGCAGAGAATCTGTAGCCGTTTGGCAAAACGTGCTCTGGCTTCACCGATCCGCATCATGTTTTCAGTGTTTAGCCTCAGTTGTCCCGCAAAATCATCCCAGCTGAGTCCACCTTCAACGACCACCAGTTGATCCTTAATCACGTATTCTCTGAATCGGTCGTAAGCTTCGGAAAAAAGCGCAACCTCAATACGGCCGGTTCGATCATCCAGCGTCATGAACGCCATACGCTTGCCGTTCTTGTTCTGCTTCATTCGCAGTTCGACGACGAGGCCTGCAACGACAACCTTTGTTTCCTGTCTTCGGCCGTAACCCTGACTCATTTCAGGCATGCCACTGCGGTCATGTCGCTCG
This sequence comes from uncultured Methylococcus sp., assembly GCA_964344615.1. Taxonomy (GTDB): domain Bacteria; phylum Pseudomonadota; class Gammaproteobacteria; order Methylococcales; family Methylococcaceae; genus UBA6136. Next base: position 1,433 of record CAYFOC010000300.1, on the reverse strand, counting down.
ACCAAGGGACCTAGCCGATCAGTTATGAAAGGGGTGATGGCGGATTCATGTCGAGTAATCGGGTGCCCTGTGAGATAAAGGCCCAAGGTCAGTTTTTCTTGTGCCAGGCGTTCATCTTCGGACCAGGTCTCGACCGTAAGGCCCTGTTCTTGCGAGGCGGGAGGTTCAGGAATGTCGCTGAGCCCGAACAAATCGAACTGTCCGGTTTCTGCCATGAGACCGTGCTGCTCGGCTGCTTTAAGCGCATCCGTCAGTTCTGCAAGGTGCTGAGCCCGATTGGGATGGAAGCTGTCGAGGGCGCCGCCTCGAATCAGAGCTTCGAGAACCCGACGGTTGGCTTTCCGGGTATCGATGCGGCGACAGAAGTCCCGAAGATCCTTGAAGGGGCCGTGGCGATCCCGTTCCTCAAGAATCTCGAGGATGGCGCTTTCGCCAACCCCCTTGATGGCGCCAAGCCCATATTGGATGGTATTGCCGGCTTCGGCACGGAAGCGGAAACGCGAGCGGTTGATGTCTGGCGGTCGGACCTCAAGACGCATTTGGCGGCATTCTTCGATGAAGACCACCACCTTGTCGGTCTTGTCCATGTCCGAAGACAGAACGGCCGCCATAAAAGCCGAGGGGTAATGGGCCTTGAGCCATGCGGTTTGATAGGAGACGAGCGCGTAGGCTGCGGAGTGCGATTTGTTGAAACCATAGCCCGCGAACTTTTCCATCAGGTCAAAGATATAGCCTGAGATCTTTTCATCGATATCAAGGCTTGTGGCGCCCGCAACGAAGATTTCCCGTTGCTTGGCCATTTCCTCGGGCTTCTTCTTGCCCATCGCGCGGCGAAGAAGGTCAGCGCCCCCGAGGGTATAGGCGGCCATGTCCTGGGCAATCTTCATCACCTGTTCCTGGTAGACGATGACGCCGTTGGTGGGCTTCAGGATCGGCTCAAGAACCGGGTGCGGGAATTCGGCTTTCTGCTTGCCGTGCTTGACGTTGATGTAGTCATCGACCATCCCCGACTGCAAGGGACCTGGGCGGAAGAGGGCGACCAGCGCGATGATGTCTTCAAAGCAGTCCGGTCGAAGACGCTTGATCAGATCCTTCATGCCGCGGGATTCCAGCTGGAATACGGCAGTGGTCTGGCAGCTCTTTAGAAGTTCATAGGTCTTGGGATCATCCAGCGGGATCAGGGAGATATCAACGGGATCTTCTCCTGCCTCCTTTCTTTCGGCATTGATGGTCTCAAGCGCCCAGTCGATGATGGTCAGGGTTCGAAGACCCAGGAAGTCGAACTTGACGAGGCCGACGGCTTCAACATCATCCTTGTCGTACTGGGTGACGAGATTTTCGCCGCCGGCTTCACAGTAAAGAGGGCAAAAATCGGTCAGGTCTGAAGGCGAGATGACCACGCCACCCGCGTGCTTTCCAGCGTTACGCGTGAG
>CAYFOC010000299.1:0-1993 GCA_964344615.1 uncultured Methylococcus sp. | reverse complement strand
GTGCTGTGGGAAGGCATGGTCGGTGGCGACTCACACCGATTCGGACGTTCCTATTCGCTGGAAAACTACTATGAAACCCTGAGCGATGCCCTGATTGATGGGGTACAGCATCTCCTTCAGGGAAGCAATTTCAGTTCCTCGATTCGGGTCGGCGGAAAATCCTGATCTCTGATGACACGGGTGGGGGAGATCCCGGGATCTTCCCCTCGTGTTTTTTCTAAGATTCCAGTCCGTGATATCGTGCTTGTTATCGACTTTAGTGAGCATAAAGATGTCAAAAATCGGACGTAACGATCCCTGTAGCTGCGGCAGTGGCAAGAAATACAAGCAGTGCTGCCTGATCAATGCCGTGGAAGCCCCGCAGGAACCGGATGAAACCGGTCTTGAACGGGCAGCTGAATGGCTGCTTCATCACCATCAGAATGAATTCATGCGGGCGGTGCTGAGCGATTTCTTTACGGCCTTCCCGTTTGAAAAGCTTCAGACGCTGGAACAGGAAGATCCGGAGGGCTTTGCCCGTCTGATGGCCTTGTCCATGGAATGGCTGATTGCCGAAGGCTTCCTCTCCTTCAAGCGTCAGGTGCACAAGGCCTCTGACTTTGTGCTGCAGAGTCGCAGCCTGAAGCTGACTTCAGGGCAACGGCAGTGGATCGAGCTTTTGGCCAAGGCGCCGCTATCGCTTTATGAACTGGAGTCGATCGAGGGCGAAAATCTCGTCTTCCGTGACCTTCTGACTACGCCAGAAACACGCGTGACCATTCAGGATCCTGAATTGGCCGAATCCCTGCCGCTTGAAATCATCCTCGCAGCCCGCCCCATTGCTCTGGGAGATCGCTGGGTGCTTTCCGATGCGCTCTACGATATTCCCAAAGAGTCCCTGGAAGACTTGATGGCGACCATTGCAGAGGTTCGTGCGTCCGATGAACTCAAGCCCGAAGATGTCCGCTTTGCCGTCAGTGACGTCATTCGCGATCTCTGGCTGGATATCGAACACGGGGAACGGTTCGGGGTTGCGCCTGAATAATCTCAGTTGACGGGCGGCTGGGCATTTTTGGCCCAGTCGATCAGAAGGCGTTCCGCAACGACTTCCGCCAATCCGACTTCTTCAGGACTCAAGCGACGGGTTAAGGCATCGGCCTTTGTTTTCGAATCCCCGTCTCCAATCTGCGCACCGGTCATGAAGAAGGCGAGGGCGATGGGAGCGCTCTTCTCGACGCCCTGGCCCTTTTCATACATGGTCCCGATGTTGTAGCGGGACATGGGGCTCCCGAGGGAGGCCGCCTTCAGATACCAGTGCATGGCTTCCTTGAAATCAGGTTCACCGACGCTACCATTGGCGAGGAGCGCCCCGAGATTATGTTGGGCGATCATCACGCCGCAATCGGCGGCAAAGCGGTAGTAGTCCATCGCCTTTGTGATATCGACCTCGGTCCCCTGGCCCCGTTCAAAGGCGATCCCTGCATTGCAGGCGGCAATCGGGTTTCCTTCAACGGCGGACTCCATGTTCAGGGTGAGCGCCTTTTCAGGATCGGCCTCTACGCCAAGACCTTCCGAATACATCCACGCCAGACGCTGTTTTGAGACGGAATCGCCGAGAGCGGCGCCCTTTTCAAAGTGAATGACGGCCTTGGGATAATCGGGTTTCATAGAGCCGACCCCCGAATAGTGCATTTCCCCCAGGATATTTGCAGCCTGAGCGTCGCCTTCTTCAGCGGCCTGGTTCAGCCAATAGAGTCCAAGATCGACGTCGAGGTGGGAGTCCTTGGTCAGGAAGATCCAGCCCAGGGCGAGGGCAGAGCTCGTGAGGCCCTGCTCGGCTGATTTAAGGTACCAGCGGATGGCTTCCCCAAGGTCTTCCGGCACCAGTCGACCTTCGGCGTGAAAAGACCCGAGCAGGTGCTGTGCGTGCCTGGATCCTTCCTCCGCCATGACCTTGATACATTCAAGCGCTTCAGTTTCTTCACCCTTTTCCAGAAGCGCCATGGCTTCGATG
>CAYFOC010000298.1:0-2003 GCA_964344615.1 uncultured Methylococcus sp. | reverse complement strand
ATTCTGCTCCTATGCAGATACGTCAAAAGGGGACGGATCCTGTTTTGGGGAATTTGGTTGCGAGAGGGGCGATTTTAGAAGAAAATCCGAGCGTTACCGCCACTTTTAATTTTAGAGACTCAATGAAAGCTCGTTCTTCAAATCGTTTTCCTTTTTTGGTCAGTGTTGCTATGGCGCTGGCTGCCATGGGGTGTGCAAAGACGCAGACCGTTGTTCAGCCTCAGACTGATGCGGCTGTCTGTGATGCGCTTCGCAACGTCGTGTCTCAATCCGCTTCAGGATTCTCGAGCCTGAAGGAAGGTGCTGGCGTATCCGATTATGACCATACTCGTTGGGATTCAAAGCCTATCTTCCAGCAAGCTGATTGTGATGTGATCAGTTGGGGTAATGGTAAAAACAACTACGCCTGTACGTGGGCGAGCAAGTCTCAGGCAGATGCGGGCAAGGACTTTTCGTATGGGGTTGGCGTAGCTAAAAGTTGCTTAGGTTCAAGCTGGACTGAATCGGCGATTCCGGGATCGACGGGTCAGGGAACCCGTTTTTCAACTGCTGGCAATCCCTCAGTTGTTGATGTTCGGGTCGCTAAGGAACTTGCGCCCTCTCAATCATGGCACACCAGTCTTACGGTGGGTTCTCCGATTAATCGGGACGCCAAATAAGGACGTTTCAGTGGCCTGGCAGACGCCAGGCCACTGGCTATGACCAGAGCCTAGCTAAGAGGGGTTCGGAGTCTGAGATTCTGTGTCTGTGCTGAGCTGCCCGAATATTGGATGAATGGCCGCCCCCGGTTGCATCTGGATCAGTTCTCTTAGCCTTCCATCCCTCAATCCATAGACCCAGCCATGCAGGGATGGGGCATTTCGCTGCTTCCATGCGTCCTGAATGATCGGGCTATGCGCCAAATTTTCCACCTGCTGAATGACATTCATCTCTGCCAGTCGGCCAATTCGTTCACGCTGTGTCTGAAGGCTCATGATCTCGAGATGATTGCGTCTATAAAGGTCCTTCAGCCCCATTAACCATTTGTTGACCAGGAGAAGCCCTGGTATCTGTGGTTTTAAGGCGGCTGCGATCCCCCCGCAGTTATAGTGGCCACATACGATGATGTGTTTGACCTTCAGAACTTCTACGGCATATTGAACGACGGTAAGGCTGTTAAAGTCGGTCGTTGCAATTTGGTTTGCAATGTTTCGATGGACGAACATCTCGCCAGGGCGGGCGCTGACGATGATTTCTGCAGGTACGCGACTGTCTGAACAGCCAATCCACAGAACATCTGGATTCTGCTCATAGTCGAGTCGAGCAAGAAACGTGGGGTCCTTGAGTTTTTGTTGGCGCGCCCAGTTTTCGTTTTGCAGGAGAAATTTATCGTGCGTATCCACAACCCGAACTCCAAGCGACAGAATGTTTCGCGACAATACTAGCAGGTGTTCCTGAGCGCAGAAAGGGACCGAGGATACGGTCCCTGGGCGTGGATCGCTGAGGGCCTCTCAGGAGAGGTTCGGTGTATTCCTAGAGTAACAGCGCTTCCTGATCGCCCAGCCAGGTCAGGATGGACTCTAATTCTGAGAGATCAGGGGGGAGTTCAAGATGGTTCGTCTTGTCGGAGATACCGCTCGTGGATCCAACCGCGATGACCAGAATGCCCGCATCATTAAGCGCGCGTGAGACAAGTTCAGCGTTATCCAAGAGGGCCCTTTCATTCAGGACGTAAGGAAGGTAACCCAGCGTGAAGAGATGCGATTCAAGCTTGTGAGCGATTTCAGCGTTGGATTTTGAGATCCACACCGTTTTACCTTTCTGGCCGAGGCGCTTCTCGCGTTGTGCCTTGCCGATTCGCTCATTTTCCAGCGCAGAGGGCTCTTCCTGTCCTTCGAGGATCAATCCGGCGGCAACAGTTGCGTTGGTCAGGCGATCAATGACGATAAAAGAGCCTGTGCCTTTGCACGTCGCGTATGAATCAAAGGCCAGTGGGGCATTGAAGGCCACATCGACCATGCCGA
>CAYFOC010000297.1:0-2022 GCA_964344615.1 uncultured Methylococcus sp. | reverse complement strand
ACCCCACATTCAGGTTGATCTCATCGTAACCGTAGCCCTCACCGATCCGGGCGGAGGCGGCGAGATCAGACGCTTCTGATCCCCCCAACTGCAACACCAGGGGTTTTTCTTCCGGACTGAAACCCAGCAGGCGATCCCGATCGCCATGCAGAATAGCGCCGGTGGTCACCATTTCGCTGTAAAGGAGGGTATGACGAGACAGGAGCCGATGAAAAAAACGGCAGTGACGATCGGTCCAATCGAGCATCGGAGCGACACAGAACCGATGGGAAGACATGGTCGACGGCTCAGACACCCAGGTTCAACGCCGTCTGGTCAACAAGGGAGGCTTGCGAGAAGGAGTGTGAGGAAGTTGTGCGGAGCGCGCCGAGGTCAGCCAATACCGACCCAACAGGACGCCGCCCGTGGCCACAAGTCCGGTCAGACAAAGGTACAGCAGAGTTCTCAGCCGAGAAATCTCCCTGAACATCTCCACCTTGGTCAGCCCGGGGGCTCCTTGGGCGACGGCACTGGCGTAGCGCGGATGTTCGGGAATAGCGGTGTCAAGATTCGGCGAATCCGGTCCCTGCGTATAGGACTCCAGTACCTTGATGTCATTCTGGAGGACTTCAAACTGATGCATGACCTCAGGGGTCACGTGGCCACTGGCCATGTTTTGTTCAAGGGCCTTAAGGCGGATTTCAACGGAGTCAGCCATGAGGCCATGCAGGCGACTCTGCAACAGAACCATTTGCCCGCCCATGGCTTTCATGCGATCGCCACCGGATTCGGTCATCAACTGGGACTCCAGAAGATCCAGATCTCCCTGCAGTTGATGGAAAATAGCAAAAAGCCCTGCCACCAAAAAAATGGCAATAAAGAAGATTCCAGCGCCTGACGCGGGCACTAAATAGCCCGAACGCCCAGACCATGACTGTCCGGACGGGTGCACTGCGTCCTCATCTCCCTGTCGTGGATTTGGCATGCCGGATAGAACGGGTCATCTCAGACCCGAAAGCTCCTCTTGAAACAAAGTCGGGGGCCGTAAACTATGTCAGAACCTAGGGTCAGGGTCAATCAGCCGGACGAACAGAGGCTCGAGCCCCTGTCATCAGGGCCTTCATGTCTCTGACCGCACGGTCAAGTCCCGAGAAAATCGCCCTCGCGATAATCGAATGACCAATATTGAGCTCATGAATTTCTGGAATCCGGGCAATCGATTCCACATTATGATAGTGAAGCCCATGCCCGGCGTTGACCGTCAGACCCAGCCGGTGAGCGAAGGCGGCTGCTGATGCAATGCGCTGAAGTTCGGCGTCCTGAAGCGCTCCTTCCGGCAAGTCGGCAAAATGACCGGTATGCAGCTCAATGACCGGTGCCCCAGCTTCAAGCGCCGCCGTGATCTGCCGTTCATCGGCATCAATAAAGAGAGAAACCTCGACACCAGCCTCACCAAGGCGGTGCGTTGCATCCTTCACTCGAGCCAGGTTGCCCGCAACATCCAGCCCGCCCTCCGTCGTCAACTCTTCCCTTTTCTCTGGCACCAGACAGCAGGCCTGCGGACGAACAGCCTCAGCGATGCCCACCATCTCATCCGTCACCGCCATCTCCAGATTGAGGCGCGTCTGCAAAAGGTCACGCAAGAGGTGGATATCGCGATCCTGAATATGTCGCCGATCTTCCCGAAGATGCGCCGTTATCCCTCGCGCGCCCGCCTGCTCCGCGATCAGTGCCGCATGAACCACCTCCGGATAGGAGGTTCCTCGTGCCTGTCTGACTGTCGCCACATGGTCCACATTGACGCCCAGATGTATCGGCGAATATGCGATGGCCATCACACCTTCCTCTTAGAAAAAATTTGAAACAATTCCCGGCTTTTAAGAGGGCGCCCCTCAAGGTGCACCTCCAGCATGGAGCGCATGAGCCGTTTCGCCCACATCAGGTCACGCTCGTCATCAAAACAACCGCTCTCAAGCGCCATCAAGGCTGACCCTGGAATCCCCTCCTGCCCTGCACCCAAGCGTTCTGCTCCTTGCTCTGGAT
>CAYFOC010000296.1:0-2024 GCA_964344615.1 uncultured Methylococcus sp. | reverse complement strand
TCTTGGGTAGCTACGCTATCGATGACAACTGGTCAACGATTCTGGGAACGGTAACCGGTAGTGCAACGGGTGGATGGGATGGTAACTTTAATACCAACCTCACGAGCTGGGACTTCATCGGGGGTGCAACTTGGACCAGCGATGAAAAGGATTACTCGCTCAACGTTACCTCAACGGCAGGCCCGACCGGTGCCAACAACAGCAGTACCTGGGCGCTCTACAGTATCGTGGGTAAGGGTAATTGGCTGGATAACACCCTTCACTATGTCATTCAGCACGATCATGGCTTTGCCAATAACGTCATTACCGGCGCAGGCCAGAAGGATGCGCAGTGGTACGGTCTGAACCAGTACATCACCTATGACATTCAGGACAATCTGGGTGTGGGGCTTCGTGCTGAATGGTTCCGCGATCAGGATGGCTTCCGCGTGGCTGGTCCAGGTCGTTGCCCGGCGGCCTACAACCTTCGGACGCCTGGTGATGCGGCTAGCGGTTACTCTTACGCATGTAATGCGAATGATATGGCCCAGTACCCGTTCCATGGCGCAAGTTACTACGCACTTACCGCGGGCGTGAACTACAAGCCCTTGAAGTGGGTCACGGTTCGTCCAAATGCACGTTATGATTTCGCGAGCCAGAATACCTTCATGAACTCTCAGGGTCAGATGCTGGACTACCAGTTCACCTTCTCGACCGACATGATTATCGTGTTCTAAGGCTTGATCGCCTGAGGATTTAAGTCGTAACGAGCAATGAACCCTATTCGAGCGAGAAATAACATGAATATCTTGATTAGAAATACTGGCCTTTTGGCGCTTCTGGCTGTGGCCCTTGTCTCTGGATGTGCAGCAAAAAAAGCACCTTCTGAGCCCACACAACTGGATAAGACCCTGCAGCAGGCCGAGAAGGATGCACGTTCAGGCAACGAGCAGAAGGCTATCGAGGAAATCAATGAAGCAGAGAAGCAATTGATTCAGGACGAAAAGAAGAAGCCGGTTACTCAAAGCTTCCGTAGCTCCCAGGGGAATGACCTCAAAGCCAAGGCCGGGGAAGACGCCATCAAGGAACTGGAGCACGCCAAGAGGGATGCGGGCAAAAAGTTGGCGGGGGATGCCGCGGATGAAGTCCGTAACGCGGCCAAGGACGTCAAGGTTGAAGAATCGAAATAAATTCTTCTCTTAAGATCTGAAAAAGATAACCCGCTTCGGCGGGTTTTCTTTTGCTGGCTGAATTTTGCAGGTGTCTTTTCTCGCACCAACATCGGCCATTTTTAATCATCACACACGACTTCGCACCAAAGTGGGGATTAAGTCGTGAATGGCGATAAGGCTGTTTTTTTTTGCTCTTGCGGGGCGGCTTAAATATCTTTAAAAACAATTGGTTACGTCTTATTTTTCGGGGATTTGTCTTTTGGCATGACAACTGCATTCAGTCTAGGTGTCTACCCGAATAACTCATTGAGTCAGGAGAAAGCGACCCATGAAACTTATTACAGCCATTCTCAAACCCTTCAAGCTGGACGATGTCCGTGAGGCGCTGTCAGAGGCAGGAATCACGGGAATCACAGTGACCGAAGTTAAGGGCTTCGGGCGACAGAAGGGCCACACCGAGCTCTATCGCGGGGCTGAATATGTGGTCGATTTTCTTCCAAAGATCAAGCTCGAAGTGGCCGTCAGTGATGAACTGGTCGAAACCGCTCTGGATGCAATTGCTACGACGGCGAATACCGGAAAAATCGGTGATGGAAAGATCTTTGTGACGAATATTGAGGAAGCAATCCGGATCCGTACCGGTGAAACCGGTTCTTCAGCGCTTTAAGGCTCTTGAGTGAGAAAAGACATGAGAAAGTATTTCCAATTCCTGATGACTTTATTCCTGGCGGCCCTGCCGCTTGGCTTCGCGTTTGCGGCAGATGCGGCACCGGTTCCAGACAAGGGTGATACGGCGTGGGTTATTGTGGCCACGATTCTGGTGACCTTGATGGTGATTCCGGGTCTCGCCCTTTTTTACGGCGGTATGGTCCG
>CAYFOC010000295.1:0-2048 GCA_964344615.1 uncultured Methylococcus sp. | reverse complement strand
CCGTACGACTCGATGGCACGGGCGATCTGCTCATGGAAGCGATTCGAATCATGCTCGAAAACATTACCGAATCCCACCGGATCATCGAACGCTATACCCAACCCGCCGTACTCGCCTTCATGACCGAAGGGATCAATCCCTTGACCGTACCAATTAAAAAAACCGAGTCGATTATCCTGTTCGGAGACATAGTCGCGTTTTCGTACTTCTCCTCGCTTTACCCTGTAGAGGAAGTCAGTGAACTAGTGAATCTCTTCCTTGATATCAGCTCCAAAATTATCGTGGACCATGGAGGCCAAGTAACAAAGTATGTCGGAGATTGTGTAGTGGCCCATTTTCCGGAGGATGGCACCGACGACGCCCTTCGGGCATCGATTGCGATTCTTGAATCCGTCAGCACCTTGCGACACTCAGCCGGCCAATGCCGACTTCAGAGTTTCCTTTATTGCGGCATCGGGCTTAGCAAAGGTTCAGTAATTGAAGGAAACATCGGTTCAACTACGAAACTCGATTACACGGTTCTCGGAGATATCGTGAATCTGGCAGCGCGACTTGAAGCTCTCACCCGAAGCGTTGGAAAGGCACTCGCACTCAGCGATGCGGTTCGCAATGCAGCCCAAGGGGACTGGGATTTTATTCCGGCCGGTGAATTCCATTTGAAAGGCCAAATGGATACCCAAACCATCTATACCATATCCCATGATGTCGTCGACGATTTCCCTTCCTACAAGACCATCATTGAGCGCGCCTCAGGTATTTGCGAAATAAAGCCTCACAGTGAGGCAACTATCGCCCACCCGACTGCCAACACGGGTGAGCAGAACGCCCCCGGGAACACCTCATGAGCAGAAATGAACTTGCGCTACTCACCCAAGATCATCGCCTGATTGAGTCACTCCAAAGGGCAGCTGAAAAGCTGGATCAGATCAAAGTTAAGTCAGCCCAAGAGGTTGATGCATTTCTATCGCTAGCGGCGTCTTCTGAAACCACATCGCTTCTTCTGGATGCCCAAAGTCTTGGTTCCGACCCCTTGGGCGTAATTCGCCTTATCGCCAAAGATGCTCAGAAGCGCGATATCCCCATCCTTCTCCTGGATGATGTCAGGGATCCCCTGGATGCCGCCAAGGTGATCGAAGCAGGCATTTCCGAAATCACCTCCCGAACGGCACGTCTTTCCTCTTTGCTGAAGACGATCGCGCGATTCCACCGTTTTGAACTTTACTTCTGGGGTGTTCGAGGGACCCTTCCCGTTTCGGGCCGTCATACCCTGAAATACGGTGGCAACACATCATCGATCAGCCTTAGAATAGGATCGGGTCGACATTTCGTCTTTGATGCTGGAACGGGGCTACGCAACCTTTCAAGCTATTTGATGCGAAAGGAATCCGGGCATTTTAATGGCCGCCTTTTTATTACCCATCCCCATTGGGATCATCTCAACTGTATCCCCTTTTTCGAACCCCTCTACAACCCCAGAAACAAAATCTACTTGATGGGCCCGGCGCATGAGGGCATTTCATTTCAAAAGCTGCTCGAAGGTCAGATGAATGGGGTGTACTTCCCCATCAAGCCGGATCACTTTAAGGCCGAGGTGACCTATGTGGATACTGAGGCCGGAAGCTTTCGGTATGACGGCATCAAGGTGGATGCCTTCAGACTGGATCATCCAGGTTGCTGCCTTGGTTATCGAATTGAGCATGCGGGCAAATCCATTGCCTATATCACAGACAATGAACTGAGAGCCGAGGATAGAAGCATTACAAGTTGGAAAGCTCTCGTTGAATTTCTGCAGGGCGTCGATTTCCTGATTCATGATGCATCCTATTTTGATGACGAATACAGTGCCCGAATTCACTGGGGGCATTCTTCGGTCGGTCAAGTCGTTGAACTGGCTTTGGCTGCGTCGGTAAAACAGCTCTTTCTTTTCCATCACGACCCTGAGCATGTTGACAGTGACATCGATGCAAAATTAGTCGAGGCTGAACGACATGTGGCCCTTTGTGGTGGCCATCTGATTTGTCATAACGCCCGTGAGGGAGACATCTGGG
>CAYFOC010000294.1:0-2062 GCA_964344615.1 uncultured Methylococcus sp. | reverse complement strand
GGCAGCTTCATGGGCCTCTATTGCGAGGGTGAAGATATCGCTCAATCCGATCCTGATACGCAACATGTACACGCAGCGCTCCGGGCCATGGAGTGCGTGGTCGTGCAGGACATCTTCCTCAATGAAACCGCCAAGTTTGCGCATGTATTCTTGCCGGGAGCTTCGTTCCTGGAAAAGAGCGGTACCTTTACCAATGCAGAGCGCCGTATTTCGCCGGTACGCCGTGTGATGACGCCCTTGGCTGGATATGAGGACTGGGAAGTCACGCAGCTTTTATCCAATGCCCTGGGGTATCCGATGAACTACACCAGTTCAAAGGAAATCCTGGATGAAATCGCAAGTCTGGTGCCGACCTTCTCTGGCGTCAGCTGGGAGAAGATCGAAAAGCTGGGCAGTGTTCAGTGGCCGTGCAACGATGCAGCCCCAGAAGGAACACCGACCATGCATATCGGATCCTTTGTTCGTGGCAAGGGCAAGTTCCTTTTGACGGAATACGTTGCGACTCCCGAGAAGACCACAAGCCGCTTCCCGCTGATCTTGACGACCGGACGCATTCTTTCGCAGTACAACGTCGGCGCTCAAACCCGTCGTACCGCGAACTCCATGTGGCACCCGGAAGACCAGCTCGAAATTCATCCGCATGATGCCGAAAATCGCGGAATCATCGATGGTTCTTGGGTCGGCATTCGGAGTCGCGCGGGTGAAACCGTGCTACGCGCAAAGGTCTCTGAGCGCGTTCAGCCGGGCGTGGTCTATACCACGTTCCACTTCCCTGAGTCGGGTGCCAACGTGATCACGACGGATAACTCCGATTGGGCGACCAATTGTCCGGAATACAAAGTCACGGCAGTGCAGGTCACCAAGGTCAACGCGCCTTCCGAATGGCAACAAAACTATGAGGCTTTCACGGAACAACAGCTCGATTTTCTGGAGCATAGGACCGTAGGCGCCGAATAAGGCATGGACGCAGAAGCCGACGGTCTCGGTTGGCCCAGTTACCGTATCCGACAGGTAGAGCGGTGGCGTGATGGGGTTAAGGAGACCGTAGACGACTGCGTTGCCGAAGAAGCTCCAATCGCTCTGGTCTATAACGGCGAGCCGCATGTCGTCATGTTGGCAACGCCTTTGGATCTTGAGGATTTTGCGCTGGGATTCAGTCTGACAGAGGGAATCGTCTCGTCACCGGCTGAAGTTGAAACCATACGAGTCTTTGAGCGTGCAAACGGCATAGAGGTGAGGCTTCGGGTGCCGGAGGCCCGCTGTGAGACTGCGCGTGAAAAAGGCCGGAACCTGACGGGTCGGACTGGTTGCGGGTTATGTGGTGCCAGGACTTTGGAGCAGGCGGTGAGAGTTCCGGGTTATGTGCGGTCGGAACTCAAGGTTGCTCAGACAGAATTGGCTGATGCGCTTGAATCCCTTCGTGATCGGCAACGTATCAATCAGTTGACGGGAGCGATCCATGCGGCAGCCTTTGTGTTGCCAGGGCAGGGTATCGTGGCTGTTCGAGAAGATGTCGGGCGGCATAATGCGTTAGACAAACTGATTGGCGCTTTGGCGAAAAAGCAGACCGCTTTCTCAGAAGGCTTTGTGGTTGTTACCAGCCGTGCAAGCTTTGAGATGGTGCAAAAATGTGCCGCTGTTGGCGTGAGTTTGATGGCGGCGATCTCCGCTCCCACGGGGCTTGCCATTCGCTTGGCCGATGAGACCGGGTTAACGCTGATTGGCTTTGCGCGGGGGCGGGATCATGTGGTCTATACTCATCCCCAACGTTTAGTGCATGATCAGCCCGCCGATGTGGTGATGCAGGCAAAGGGCAAAAGTCATTAGGATAACGATCGATGGAATCTGAAAATCTCGTTCGCATGGCGAACAATATCGCTGCTTTCTTCAATTCGGACCCTGATCATCAGGCGGCCGTTGCGGGCGTTGCAAACCATATCCGTAGTTTTTGGGAGTCGCGGATGAAGAAGGCCATCTTTGCCTACAAGAATGCTGGCGGCGAGGGGCTCGATCCTCTGGTGGTTGCTGCGCTGGATCAGCTGCAAAGCGAGCAAAAATAAAA
>CAYFOC010000293.1:0-2084 GCA_964344615.1 uncultured Methylococcus sp. | reverse complement strand
GGATTGATAAAAACTTCGTGAGTCCGGGTTTCAAGGTGCAGTTCATTCGCTACCTCGATACCGGTCATCGACTCAATCCAAGCAGTCCGTATGACTTCTCTACTCCGCGAAACATGATTGATTTTGAGGCCCTGATCCAAAAGGAAGGGGCCAATACCGGACTGGATCCTCAGTTGCTCGCGGCAGTCATTTCGACCGAATCGGCAGCGAATCCGAGAGCGGTGTCGCCAAAAGGGGCTATGGGGTTGATGCAGTTGATGCCGGCAACGGCCGAGCGATTCGGTGTGGAGGATGCCTTTGACCCGGCTCAGAATATTCGTGGGGGTGCGCAATATCTCGCTCAACTCCTGAAAATGTTCAACTATGATGTATCGCTCGCTCTGGCCGCCTACAATGCGGGTGAAGGCAACGTCATTCGGTATGGCCATCAGATTCCCCCCTTTGAAGAAACGCGTAAATATGTCGATAAAGTCATTTCGAACTACCATCGGAAATGACTACAGGCTCGATTTTCTTTCGTTCAAAGGCATGACCACGAATCTCTCTTACGGCAGCCGCAACCTTGAGGTTAATCATCTGGTTTCCAATCTCGGGAGAGGCCTTCGCGGTGTCTCCATCTGCGTTACTGGCATTTGAATCATCGGCCGCTACTCTCAAGCCATTGGGGTATATGGCCATGAGTTCTGAGGTGTCTCGGATTCCAGCGTGATGGCCGATGCTTTGGTTCGAAAAGCCATAGGTGCTTAAGGTTTCGACCTGATGATTAGCCAGGTAATAGTCACGTAGCGCCTGAACAACGATCCCCTCGGATGCCCATTCCTCGCTCAGCTGAGCGGCGACTTCGATCTGGGGGTCGATGTTGCCTCCTGAATCTCCCATGAGCACGATGTGCGTGAAGCCATGTTGTTTGAGGCTTCTCGAGACATCTTCAAGAATGGCTTTGAACGTTTCCCGTCGCAAGGAGAGTGTGCCTGCATAGTGCATATGCCCTTCTGGAGGGCTGATATTCCCCTCCGGTACATAATCAATGAGCGGCGCAACCAGAGTTTTCCCAACGCGTCTCGCGGTTCGGTCGGCGGCTTCCCTGACGATATAACCATGCTTGCCGAGAATCATATGATTGCCATTCGCTTCGATCCCAGCGGTCGGCACGATGACCGTCTTGAAACCCTCGTCCAGGCGTTGTGAGACTTCGAGAGAAGTCATTTCACTGATGAGCAGTGAAATAGCATCCTGTGATACCGGCGGGGTCTTTTTTTCACTTGGTTTGTCTAGAACAATGAGCATCGCAATGATCGCTGTGCCTGCAAGCACAAACGTGCGGGTCACATTGTCGATTGGGAATGTTTTAAATGGATCAATCAGCAAGTTAAAAAAGCCATGGGTCGAGACGGCGCTCCCCTTGACACCGAAACGAAGGGTCTCTCTCCGAGTCGGAACATATAAGGTTCCAAAGAGGTGATCCCAAATCGCGAACATGAACCCTAAGTTCTTGTCGATGTGACGGTCTGCAATACTGTGGTGAATTTGATGCTGTGCGGGGCTAATGAGCCAATGGCTGACACTCGGGCTATAGGAAATCCAGATATGACTATGACGAAGATGAAAACCAAAAAGGTAAAAAAGCAGAAGCAGGATACTGACCCCATTAATGTTCAGTGACTGAATGGGATGGCCTTCCAAAACATTGAGGATGGCCAGGGTTCCACCCAACGTGAAAGCGACCGCACCCGTATTGAGCGCGATATCGACGGGGTGCTGGCGATACACTGAAAGTGGATTTAGGGCTTCTGTCGTATGGTGGACCTGGTGAAATCTCCATAGCAGCTTGAAGCGGTGCTGGGCCAGGTGAGCCAGATACATCCCGAAATCAACCGCAAGCGCAAGCATCAGCGTATTCATGCCGCTTTCAAGTGAAAACTCAGGCGCAAAGGGGCGCTGCCCTGATTCAATCGGGAGTAGATCGCGTAAACCAATGTCGACGTTCAATGTCCAGATGACGTAGAGATCGTCGAAATACAGCCACTGAAGCACCACGGTGAGCCAGAAAAACAGCACATCGGTTCTGAATGATCGGCTCTGAT
>CAYFOC010000292.1:0-2086 GCA_964344615.1 uncultured Methylococcus sp. | reverse complement strand
GTGATGTTGGCTTCGATGGGCGTGAGTCCCCATTCGATCAGGGCGGGGAGGGTAATGAAAGAACCGCCACCAGCCAGCGCGTTCTGGATTCCTGCCCAAAGGCCGAAAAATGCTAGTAGGAGCAAACGCAGCGAGGACGGATCAGATAACGCAGCCAGAAGCACTTGAGAATCCATCAGGGAATCGTTTAGAGCCAGCCAGTGGATTTAAGTTTCTTGTAGAGCTCCCGGCAGCATAGTCCCGTCAGAACCAGAACAATCGGATATCCAAGATCCCAGTCATAGAGCGGCATGTATTTGAAGTTCGTGCCATACATCGTGAAGATGATCGTCGGGACGGTCAGGATCGCACCCCAGCCAGCGAGGCGTTGGACGACTTCATTTTGTCGAATGGTCATCAGCGAAAGGTTGACCTGCATGGCGTCCGTCAAGGCATCGCGAAGCATCGCCGTCAGCCGCATCGTTCGCTGGACATGGTCCTGAATGTCACGATAGTAAGGTACCAGCGGCGGCGGGACGATTTCAGGATGAAGGCGTGCCAGTTCCGTACAGATATCACCGACGGGAGATGACATGTTGTGGAGGCGCGCCACTTTTCGCTTCACGGCGTAAATGCTCTGAAGCTCAGTGCTCTCCAGCCGATTGTCGAAGATCTTTGATTCAAGACGATCAAGCTTTTCCTGTAGGTGAACGCCGATGAGCATCATTTCGTCCACGAGATAATCGAGGATGGCGTAGAGGACAAAGCCTCCGCCATATTGCAGAAATTCCTTGGCCGCCAGGCAACGATCGTAAACCGGGTTGTAATCGACGTAGCTACGGTGCTGGATCATGATGATGAACCGCGTCGATACGAATAGATGCAGTTCCCCGTACTGGATTTCCTGATTTCTCAAAAGTCCGGTGTGAATAGCCATGAACAGGGTGTCACCGTATTCCTCAAGCTTCGGCCGCTGATGCGCTGAGGAGGCGTCCTCAATGGCGAGATCATGAAGGCCAAAGCACCTTTGGAGTTCCCGGAGATCATGTTTGTCCGGGTCCTCAAGCTCCAGAACCACAAAGGTTTCAGGGTCGTCGAGGATTCCACGGGCTTTGTCGAATTCTTGGGTGGGAAGTGTCCCCGAGGAACGGAATACAGCAAACTTCATGGCAGTTTCAAAAAATCAGTAGTTCGGCAAACGGGATGCATTCATATGGTGCATATTGCACCAGCCGATATCACAAGGAAAGGGTAAGGGTACCTGTGTTAATCGAGTGGATTGTCATCTTCATGGCTTGATCCACGATCGGCTTCGCTATGACGCTGCTGGCGTTGGATCAAGCCTTCAAGCCCTTCCAGTTCCTGAAGCGCTCTGGGATGGCCTTTCTTGGCCATTTGTCCCAGGAACAATCCAGGATTATTTCGATGGATCAGGCTCGCGCTGAGGATGAAAAAGATGAAACTTCCGGCCGCTTCAGGGTATAGCCCTTTCCAGAGGCAAAGCCCGGTATAGACCAGTCCGGCTACACGCAAAAGATTGAGAATACCGGCGTAAACGTGGCCTGCCAGAGGAAAGTCTACGGCCGTGTGGTAGTTACGGTAGATCCTGAGTTCTGTGGGTTCCAGCGATTGGCAGAACGGGGTGCCGGGTGAGGGACGCCCGGTCAGGTCGACGATCAAGAACAAGACCCAAATGCTGTAGGCCACAGCCAGAAAAATCCGCGCGGCCTGCTCAATGGATTCAAGCCCAAAGGCGGCGGCGCCAGCCACAACCAGCAATCCTAAAAAATTTCCGACCATCAGGCCCATGGTTTTACTCTTTAATTTTGATTTGCGGGGCTACGCTGGATGGACTCCGGCGCCGTACGACAGATACTCCTGAGGCGGTCATCGACCACCGTGTTGGGCTTCACATCAAACCATTCCGAGGCTTCGTGAAGGCTGAAGAGGATGGTGCCGCCCGCCATGGGACCATCATAGCCATTGAGCAGTGAATATTGTTCCTTCTTTTCAGCGCAATTCACTTCAAGAAGGTAAGAAAGTGAGAGCGTGTGAAGCTTGGGGTCGGGTACCTGATCGTCCACAACGGCCCAGACCTTGAAGCCTG
>CAYFOC010000291.1:0-2090 GCA_964344615.1 uncultured Methylococcus sp. | reverse complement strand
ACCTGGTACGAGGGCATGCTGGTCTTACGTAGAAGAATCAGCCATCTTAAGCGAGATATTCCACAGTATTTGGAAACGGTCATTCCTACCGTGTTACGGGTTCCAGGGACCGGTATTTATCTTGTCGCTCCTGGGGAGGGCGTTCCAGGCGCACTGAGAAAGAATGTTAAGCACAATAAGAGCCTTCACGAGACGGTGATCTTTCTGACCATTATCGTGACCCACCATCCACGCGAAAAACCGATCCAGAAATTCCATATCAAGGAACTTGGGGCAGGTTGTTTTCATGTGACGGCGGATTATGGCTTTATGGAGGTGCCGGATGTGAACGTCATGATTCAACGCTGGAAACGCCATGATCTGCTTCCCTTTGATGAGGAAGATATTACCTATTTTGTGAGTCGGTTTCGGCCCATTGCCACCGAGCGTCCAGGTCTATCGCTATGGCGTGAGAATCTTTTTATCCTCGTGCTGCGGAATTCAGCATTGGTCGCTGATATTCTGAGTATTCCGTTAGACGATGTCGTTGAAATGCATACACAGATTGATATCTGATGAGCGGCTTGAGCAATACGGGTTGAGGCTTTTCAACGAATGAGAAGCTTGTGGGGTCTGTCAGCGGCCATACTGATCTTGAATATGCTGTGCCCCTGGGCTATAGCCGATGATAAGCTCGTTTCACCCCCGATCGCCGTCGATGGACCTGAAAAGGCGATGGCGGAGCAGAATCCTGAACTGGAGCGGCTCGAGAACAGACCCAGGCGCTCTTTGAGTGCCTGGGCATCGACACGCCGTGATGAACTCGCTAATACGGCCGCTTGGGATTTACGACAGGATATTACGCTCCACAAAATTTTAGACCTCCCCAGTTGGGCCTCCTTGACCGTGGAAGAGCGGGTTCGGTTCGAGGACTACAACACGCCCTGGATCAAGGATACGACTCAGGGGCAATATTCCTTTCCAATCCAGTCAGTGGTTTGGGGGGAAATCAGACCCAGTGACACCTTTCGATTCGGCGCCGAATTCTGGGATGCCCGACAGTATGGTTCCTCAGATCCGAACAGTTTGACCAATGCCATGGTCAATGCCGGAAACTTCAGCCAGATTTACGCGGCCTGGATCAATCGTGACCTCTTTGACATTCCGGTTGATGCTGAAACCAAACTGGGTCAAATGATTATCAGTCTTGGGAGTTCCCGTATTGTGGGGCGCTATGCGTTCCGGAACGATCAGCAGTCCTTCGTTGGCTTACAACAGCGGTTCAGGGAGAAATCGGGTGATTGGGAGTTGACGCTCTTTGCGACCACACCCGAACAACTTCTGCCGAATAGCAAGCAGGGTCTACTCCACAATAACGTGGTCTGGAATCGCCCTGAAACCAACAGTATTTTTACCGGTGGATTTTTCACCCGTCGATTACCTGAGCGCCACCATAGCGAACTCTATCTCTACTATCTTTCTGAGCCAACGCTCCAGCCTGTCAGCCGCGTACTTTTTACTCCTGGTATACGCTTTTTTAGAGAGCCTACCCAAGGGACCTGGGATTATGAGCTGGAAACCGTGGGGCAGACAGGGACCCGATCCTTAGTGAACAATGCCGCACCCAGCGCGGTTGGAGCCATCATGGTTCATGGTCAGATGGGGTACACCTTCGATGCCTCTTGGAAACCCAGGCTCGTTGCGCAATGGGATTTTGCCAGTTCGCACTTTGATCCCCTCTATGGTCTCACCGTCTTTGAGTTTGGTCCCACCGGCATTCTGGGTTTTTTTGCACGGACCAACATCATGAGTCCGGGTTTTAGAATGGTTTTTGAGCCCGGCGAGGATCTTTTCATGTTTGTTTCTCATCGCAACTGGTGGCTTGCCGATCCGGCGTCGACTTCTGGCTGGGCTGCCGCCAATCTTTCCGACCCCTCGGGCCGATCGGGGAAGTATATTGGTGAAACGGTCGAACTTTCAGCGCGGTGGGACGCGCATTTCAATCTGTCCTTTCAGGCGGGCTATCAGGTACTCATGAAGGGTGCGTTTGCAGACAATGCACCCGGGGCGCCTTCGGATCACAGCAATGTCAATTATGTTTACGTTCAGTC
>CAYFOC010000290.1:0-2092 GCA_964344615.1 uncultured Methylococcus sp. | reverse complement strand
ACCGGGATTCCACCGACCGTTGATCAGCTCAACGCAGCCATTGATCAAAGAACCTTTCGGCGTGGAGTGGGTACCTTGTTTGCGGTGGGGGGAACCAACCCCTTCGGCGTTCGCATGCCGGGGGAGGCAGCCACAGTTCAGCGTCTAGCCCCGCTGCCTGAGCGTCCCACCTTGATGGATTATTTTGTTCATCGCTTTGGGCCTGCGAGCCTGTTGGCACCGCATGTCCTCAGGAGCGCCGACTATGCCCGGCAACAAGGGTTTGACGAAGAGGTCGTCGTCGCCTGCCTGCTGCATGATCTTGGGCAGGCCTTGATCAAAACCGACCATGGGTGGTGGAGTGCCCAACTGGTAGAACCTTATGTTTCCGAGCGGGTAAGTTTTGCGATCAAGTACCATCAGGCCTTACGTTTTTATCCCGATCAAAGCGTGGGGTACGACTATCCCGATAACTACAACTATATCTTTGGTTGTGATTACGTTCCTCCGGCTTATATCCGCAGCGCCTATGAGGAATGCCGACAACATCGCTGGTACATGGCCGCGCGTGAAATCACGATTTGTGATCTCTATGGTTTTGATCCCAATCACCACGTACAACTGGAAAGCTTCACCGATCTCATCGGCCGTCACTTTAGACAGCCTGAAGAGGGTCTGGGCTTTGATCAATCTCCCGTTGCCCATATGTGGCGCAGTATCGCTTTCCCGGATTTGCCGCTTTAGGATCCCACCCGGTCTTAAAGCTGCCATCGTGCCCCGGTTTAGCTATCATGTGGCGTAATTCCCATTGATTCTGAAGGCCCATGATTGATTTCTACTGGATTTACGATATTCCCACCTGGCAACTTGGAGTGCTTGCAGTCGCTTCTTTTACAATTCCAACGGTCCTGTGCTTAGCGTTAACGCGGCGCTGGATCTATCGTACCTTTCACGTCTGTAGCGATATCGATGAATCCGTAAATGGTTTTTTTGCAGGCGTGGGGGTCTTGCTTGGGCTATTGATGGGTCTGGTCGCGGTCGCCGCGTGGGAGAACTATGATGCCGTCGACGATGTGGTGGCCAAGGAGGCGGCCCAGGTCGCTGCGATCTATCGCGATATTTCAACCCTTGAGACCAGCAAGAAGCATGAACTTCAGGCGGATCTTCGCGATTATCTGGTCTATGTCATTGAGGTCGCCTGGCCAGGTCATCACCGTGGTGAGGTGCCCTCGGGCGGCACAGTGATTTTAACGAAATTCCTGCATCACCTGACCCAATATCACGCTAAGACGCCAGAGCAGCAAATCTTCCTGGCTGAAATCTTCGCAGCCTATAACAAGCTGATTGATGTCCGGCGCGTGCGGATGTCACTGGTCAATTCCGGTCTTCCCGCCGTGTTCTGGGTCACGATTCTCGCAGGATCCTTTTTCACCATATTGGTGACCTTCTTCTTTCATATCCCCTACCTTAGAACGCATGTGGTCCTATCTGGAATCTTTTCTGCATTCCTTGGATTCATGATCTTTCTTCTAGCGGCCGTAGATAACCCCTTTCGAGGCGATGTGAGCGTGTCATCAGAGCCCTACGCGCAGCTCTTAAGAACGCTGGATATCCTCGATCCTGAAAAACTCAATCTTCAATAACGAGAATCACGCTATGGCTGTTATCAATAAGACTCGGGTGGGAGAAGCCCTATGCGGTGTGGGTCATGAACTGGCTCATGTCGATCTATTGATAGGGCCGAGGGGATCCTCGGCAGAGATGGCTTTCGCCAATTGCCTCACCAATAATAAACATGGTTTTACGAGTCTACTCTCCGTCGTTGCGCCCAACCTGGCCGCACGTCCCCACGCCGTGATGTTCAACAAGGTCACGATTCGAAATGGCCGTCAGGCGGTGCAGATGTTCGGGCCAGCCCAGCGTGGGGTCGCCATGGCAATAGCCGATGCGGTGCATGAAGGCGTCATTCCCTTGTCAGAAGCCGATCATGTGTTTATTGCCGTAGGCGTCTTCATCCACTGGCTTGCCGAGGATGATGTGAGAATCCAGGACTTCAACTATGAGGCCACCAAACTGGCCATCAGAAGGGCGGTCAATGGCGATCCCAAGATCC
>CAYFOC010000289.1:0-2099 GCA_964344615.1 uncultured Methylococcus sp. | reverse complement strand
GGGCCGCATGGCCGGGACGTTGCCGAAATTAAGCGATTGCTTGAGCTTGACCCCTCAAAGAATCGATTTAGGTTGGCTACGAACCTGATTATCCATGATCCTTCGGTGATTTCGGTTACGACGCGATCCATTGGAAGCATCATGTTCTACTTGTCCCACAATGTGGACACCCCAGCAGAACATACTGAAAAGGGCTGGGTGAGGTTGTCGCATGATGCGCAAGGGCATCCCTATGATTGGAGTCAGACTCCGGCGGGCCAGTTATTCCACATTCGGGTCAGCAGTTCCCATCCTGATGAAAGTTTTCTGGCAATTCCCTATAACGACCACTGGTTCTACATTCCACAAAGCGACCTGCAGTCAAAATCGACCTTTATGTTGCTGACCCAGTTGTTCAGGTTGCAGGCGGGTTCTGCCAAGTCACAAACTCCTGCACTGACGATTCCAGTGAGGTAGGCGGCCCTTCTGGAGCAGTTCTTAACGGCTCCGAATGGCACGTTGAAGAATTCTTACGGGTTCTTCATCGGTCCAGGCTGAAACGAAGCGCATTTTGTGGCCTCTGGCCAGCTTTCGGATTTCATCCTCGCGCTGCTTGAAGCGCTCAAGATGGAGGCGTCTGGATTTTTCATCACCTAGAATCATGCGGTCTTCGTGTGCGGTTCCAAAACGATGAATACCGGTAGGCAGATCTTTTTCGATCGGGTCAGAAAGCATCAGAAGCACCACCGTGCTTTGCTTTGCGAGTCGTCCAAGGCTTGATGCACCCGCGGGGCCAAGGCCCCTGAAATCGCTGATGATGAATACAAGACTTCCGGGTTTGACGTCACGGTGAATGTCGTTCAATGCGCGATCCAGGGCATCGAATTCCCGACCCTTGTCATCTCTCTTTTGCGCACGCTCGGCCAGTGCCCTCAAAATGCGGAGTACCGAGGCATGACCATCCTTGGGTCTGAACGCCTGGCTACCTGATTCTGAAAAAACTTGTCCCCCAATGCGATCGCCATGGTGGCAGGCGCTCCAGGCGATTAAGCCTGCGATCCGCGTAGCGAGTGCGGATTTGAACATGCCGCGTGTGGCAAAAAACATCGAAGCTCTGAGATCGACGCTCAAAAAGACCGGGCGTTCACGTTCTTCCCGGAACAGCTTGGTATGTACTTTTCCCGTCCGCGCGGTCACGCGCCAATCGAGGCTCCGGATGTCGTCGCCATGCGCGTAGGGTCGAGCCTCATCGAACTCCATGCCGCGGCCCTTGAACGCCGAAAAGTACTGGCCGCTCTGTAGGGCTCGCGCCGTTGAACGCGCTAACTCGATATTTTTTGCCGGATGATTCATTCGAATCAATTCATCAAGCGTTGGTCGAATCACCAGTTCAGGGTCATCGATTTGAGGCGATCTTCTATGGAAGTTCAGCATGGTGTGTTCAGAAAGCTCTGAAGAATCGTGTCGAGGAAATTGTACCCGTGGGATGTACAGCGGATGCCGTCAGGAGTTCGTTCAAGAAGTTCCTGACTGAGAAGTCGCGAAAGCGCAGGCTCCAGCGTTTCGGGCTTAAGGCGCGTCCGTGCCCTGAAGTCGTCCATCTTAAACCCTTCTCGAAGACGCAGCCCATTCATCAGGAATTCGAAGGCGATCTCATCGTTCTGGATGTGTCGCTCGGTTCCAAGAGAAGCGCCAGACTGTGCCGCATTCATATAGCTCTGGGGGATTTTAAGACGCTCTGTTCTGCATATTGTCCCCGTCACCGAATCTGTGATTTTTCCATGAGCACCGGCGCCGATGCCAAGATAGTCTCCGAACGTCCAGTAATTGAGGTTATGTCGGGCGCGTGATCCTGTCCGGGCATAAGCTGATACTTCGTACTGCTCGTACCCTGCTTCCTTGAGCCTTGCTTGCCCCGCTTCCTGGATGGACCACGTGAGATCCTCATTCGGTAGCTTCGGGGGGAATTTATAGAACAAGGTATTAGGTTCGAGCGTCAGTTGGTAGAAGGAGATATGGGTGGGCTCAAGCTGGATGGCCGTTTCGATGTCTGATACGGCGAGCTCCTCTGTTTGGCCCGGTAAGCCAAAGATAAGGTCCAGATTGAATTCACTGAAGCC
>CAYFOC010000288.1:0-2118 GCA_964344615.1 uncultured Methylococcus sp. | reverse complement strand
CGAAGCAATTCGACGTCATGGTCACCGAAAACATGTTTGGCGACATTCTCTCTGATTGCGCCGCCATGCTGACCGGCTCAATCGGCATGCTTCCTTCCGCCTCTCTGGACAAGAATGGCAAGGGCATGTACGAACCGATTCACGGATCAGCACCTGACATCAGTGGAAAGGGAATCGCCAATCCGATCGCAACCATTCTCTCTGTGGCCATGTTGCTTCGCTACAGCTTCAATGATGCAGCGAACGCAGACCGCGTTGAAAAGGCTGTCGTCAAGGCGCTGGATGCCGGTTACCGCACCGCAGATATCTATTCTGAGGGGACCCGCAAGGTCGGTACTCAGGAAATGGGGGCTGCTGTCATTGCGGCGCTTCGCGGCTAGAGAGAACCTCCTATGAGAACCTTTAATGTAGCCGTATTGGGAGCTACCGGTGCCGTGGGTGAAACCATGCTCGAGATTCTTGAGCAGAGGAATTTCCCGGTCGGTGAGATCTTTCCTCTCGCGAGCAGCCGGTCTGCAGGGCAGACCATCACGTTCCGTGGTGAGGAAATCACGGTTCTGGATGTTGAAACATTCGATTTCAGCCGAGCGCAGATCGGACTTTTTTCTGCCGGCGCCTCTGTCTCCGAAGTTTATGGGCCAAAAGCGGCTGAAGCCGGATGCATCGTCATCGACAACACCTCCAGATTCCGGTACGAGGATGACATCCCTCTCGTCGTGCCTGAGGTGAATCCTGAGGCCATTGCCCAGTACACGCAGCGTGGCATCATTGCGAATCCGAACTGCTCAACCATCCAAATGCTGGTAGCACTGAAGCCGATTCATGATGCGGTCGGCATTGAGCGCATCAATGTCTGCACCTATCAGGCTGTTTCCGGTACGGGCAAGAAAGCGATTGATGAACTGGCTACACAGACAACACAACTGCTCAGTGGGAAGCCTATAACGCCGAGCGTTTATCCCAAACAGATTGCATTCAATGTGTTGCCGCAAATTGATGTCTTCCTTGAAAACGGATACACCAAGGAAGAGATGAAGATGGTCTGGGAAACCCGGAAAATCATGGGCGACGAAACCATTGAGGTGAATCCTACGGCCGTTCGCGTACCCGTCTTTTATGGTCACTCGGAAGCCGTTCATATCGAAACCCGCGAAAAGATCACTCGCGACCAGGCCACCGAACTCCTGCATAAGGCGCCCGGTGTCGTTGTGCTAGATGAGAGAAAGCCTGGAGGCTACCCGACGGCCGTCTCAGAAAGCGCAGGTCAGGATCCCGTCTTCGTCGGCAGAATTCGAGAAGACATTTCACATCCGCGTGGGTTGGATCTCTGGGTCGTATCCGACAATATCCGCAAAGGCGCAGCACTTAATAGTGTTCAGATTGCCGAAGTTCTGATTCGCGATTACATCTAGACGCATCCCTCGAAAGGTCCGCCCTGACACCGGTCATGGCGGACCTTTTTTATTGGGCCTGAGGAGTGGACGCGCTATTTCGTGCTACCGGACTCCAGAAGATGAAGGCCCACAAGGCGGGCCACCACCACCGCCACGTACATTTGCCCCATCAAGGCCTCAATCGCGGCAAGCATCCCCCCAAGCGCTGTGGTCGGCGTGATATCTCCGTAACCGACGGTCGTGATGGTGATGGTGCTGAAATACATGTTGGCACCATTACGAAATGCGGCAAGAACATCCTGTCCGCACAGTGCAACCGAACATGAAAATGCCGAAGGGTTGAGTAGAACCATCAACATATAGATGTTCGAGAAGAAGCCGCTCATCAGCAGGTAGATCGATATCGCCCCATACAAACGATCCGCTGTACTGACCTTGGGGGAGACAAAAACATGTTTTCCCATCACAAAAATGATGCGCGAAAAGACCGTCAGAAAAATCGCCTCTCGCACAATCGAGATCTGCACGCCACCCGGTTGTATAACCTCGGCAACCCACAGTGAAAAGACAACGGCCAGGACGAAACCAGACATCACGATGCGTTTCCGGTCGACCCGGGTAATGATCAGGCCCACCCAGAGGACCCCAAGGCCAAGCATCATCTGAACAGCCTTTCCAATCAGGCCCGCTTGTTCCAAGAGAGGAAACGACACCATGTAAGCCA
>CAYFOC010000287.1:0-2148 GCA_964344615.1 uncultured Methylococcus sp. | reverse complement strand
GATCCCCCGACCTCGAGTTCTTCGATGGTCAGGTTACGGTTGGTGTAAATGCAGATATCGGCGGCGATGCCGAGAGAGCGCTCGACGATCTCACGGGCTTCGAGATTCGTGCTGTCCAGGAGGGCGCGAGCCGCTGCCTGGGCATAGGGCCCGCCCGATCCGATGGCGATGAGGCCGTGCTCGGGTTCGATGACATCCCCGTTGCCGGAGATGATCAGGGACGTTTCGGCATCCGCAACGGCCAAGAGGGCCTCAAGCCGCTGGAGGACACGATTGGTGCGCCACTCCTTGACCAGTTCGACCGCCGCCCGTGCGAGATGACCCCGCTGCTTTTCGAGTTCGCCCTCGAAACGCTCGAACAGGGTGAAGGCATCGGCCGTCGCACCGGCAAATCCTGCGAGGACCTTGCCATGGTAGAGCCTCCGGACCTTGCGGGCGTTTCCCTTCATGACCGTATGGCCCAGGGTTACCTGCCCGTCTCCGCCGATCACGACCCGGTCGCCACGGCGCACCGAGACGATCGTCGTTCCATGAAACTGTTCCACGCGCGATCTGCTCCGAATGATTTGGCTCTCATTGTACCCGATTGGCCCCAGCCAAGACCGTTTTAACGGTTGTCATTTGGGGGCGCTGCCCATAGCATCACAGGATGCTCAGCTATCGCCACGCCTTTCATGCCGGCAATCATGCCGATGTCTTCAAGCACTGGATCTTGAGCCTCATTCTTGAGGCGCTGATCCGGAAGGAAAAGCCGTTTTTTGTCCTCGACACGCATGCCGGTGCGGGCCGCTACATGCTGGATGGCGAGATGGCGCAAAGGAATGGCGAATTTAGGGGCGGTATCGGCCGGATCTGGACGACGTCCGAGCGCTATCCGGCGCTGGCGCCCTATCTTTCGGCCATCCGGACGACCAATCCCGGTCGGGACCTGCATTGGTATCCGGGATCGCCCCGCATCATGCGACATTTTCTGAGGGCTCAGGATCGCATGATCCTGACCGAACTCCATCCGACCGATCGGGTGATCCTGTCGCGGGAATTTGAAGGAGATCGGCAGGTCCGCGTCGAGGCCCGGGATGGCTATGAGGCGCTGAAAGCCTTGTTGCCCCCGAAGGAACGCCGGGGACTGGTTCATATCGACCCCGCCTTTGAGCGCAAGGACGAGCGCGCCCGTCTGGCCGAAGCGGTCCAGGAGGCCCATCGCCGCTGGGCGACAGGTATTTATGCCATCTGGTATCCGATCCAGGATCGATCCGGTGCCGACGATCTTTGCCGCCGGATCCGCCGTCTGGGTATTCCAAAGACGCTGGTCGCCGAGTGCAGCATCGCTGCGCCTTCGCCGGAGCGCCTGACGGGGAGCGGCATGATCATCATCAACCCTCCCTATCCCCTCGAAGAGACGCTGGCCACCGAGCTGCCCGGTCTGGTTCAGGCCCTTGAAATGCCCGAAGGCGGAAGTCACCGCCTCGAATGGCTGGTTCCGGAAGCTCCCTCCCGTTAAGGACGGTGTGAGCGAAGCCTCGCGTACCCCTTTGAGGCCATCGCCCTGATCCAGGGAAGAATCGCTTTCAGGACCACCGGACGATCCTCCAGGCGGTGCGTTCGGATCAGCCAGCGAAGGAGCCCTGTTGCAAAGAAGAGAGGCAAGCTCAATCCCGCAGCAAGCCAAAGCAGACGCCAGGAGCCTCCCGCCCACTCGCCGGTGTGGATCGGCCAGATCAGGGTCTCAAGACGCTGGCCCGCGCCCATGCGGAGAGGATTGAGTACCTCAAGAATCTGTCCGCTGTAGGCATCGATCCAAACGGCCGTCAGTGGATGGCGATCGCTGGATTCCTGAGCCTGTTTGAAATGAACCTGGATGCTTCCGTTCGGTCCCTCGGGCGTCGTGACGCCACGCACCTCGGCATGGGGAAAGGGGCCGCGGGCGAGCAGTATCGCGGCATCGAGCTGAATAGGAGCCCCATGCGCCTGTGATCCGGTGCTCTGGATGGGTTTTCCGGCATCGCCGTGGGAAAGGTCCTTGGCCCCCAGAAGCGTCTCGGGAACGCTTGGAAAGACCAGCGCGATGCCGGTCAAGGCCAATCCCATAAGGACCGGGGCAAGAAAGATCCCCATCAGATGATGAAGGTCGGAGAGGAAGACCATCAT
>CAYFOC010000286.1:0-2187 GCA_964344615.1 uncultured Methylococcus sp. | reverse complement strand
GGCGTATATGCAATCTTGATCCCATGCGCAACAAAAAGACTGCCAATCCAGCCCTTGGTCGAATAGAGCGTACTGAGCGCGATACCTGCTACCGCCGTGGGAAGCGCAAACGGAAGATCCACCAAGGCGTCGATGAATTTTTTGAAGGGAAATTCATAGCGGACCAGAACCCAGGCGACGATCATGCCAAAAAAGGCGTTGATCAGGGCCGCAGCTAGAGAAGCACCAAAGGTCAGCCGGTAGGAGGCAAGTACTCTGGGTTGCGTCACCAGGTCCCAGAAGCCAGACCACCCTAATGTCGAGGCTTTCAGAAAGGTCGCTGACAGAGGAATCAGAACAATCAGGCTCAGATAGAGAATGGTGAAGCCCAGCGTGAGGGTAAAGCCGGGAAGAATTCCGTGTTTTTTTAAGGCGAGCGCCACGTCCAGATTCCGTCTATGGAAGATATGGAAGCAATGTAGCAGTCAGCGTAAATATCAAAAAGAATAAATGGCAATTTACTAATTCCATAAAGGAATTAGCGACCATTCCAGCCGCACAATCTTGGAACATAAAGCCCCTGTTCGCACTCAAACCTGACATCCAGGGCCCTGCAACTTCAATTACAGCTGCTGCACGGCTAGTTTTTCTCGGTCAGACCCAACGGCACGGTGTGTGCTTTGGAAATGATGTGCCCTCCCCCATCGGTTAGTCTAAAAAGGAATCCCATGATCCGCTCAGATCTTGAAGAACGAGAATTGCGTCACTCCGTTCGCGTTATGGCCTCAGTCCTGACCCGTGTACTGAAATCCCAGGATCGCGGCAAAGTCGCTCAAAAGGTCGATGAGTTGCAGACACTTTATGGGGCGTTTCGCACCAATGACAACGCCAGCACAAGAAAGGCCCTCGATCTTGCCATTGATCGCATGGACATCGAGACCACGACGGAAGTGGTTCGTATCTTCAACCACTATTTCAGTCTTCTCCAAATTACCGAAGAATCCTTTCACCTGAAAAAAAGACGGGCGAAAGCCGAACGCGGCGGACATTTCTGGCCCGGCTCCTTTCATCACACCCTGGCCACCTTCCGTGAATCAGGCATCACCGTCGACAAACTTCAGGTACTCCTTGACCAGCTGCTTTACCTCCCGGTGATGACGGCACATCCCACGGAAGCCAAACGAAGGACCGTGAAGGGTGCTCTTCGAAATGTGTTTGTGGCTCATGACGAACTCACGAGCGGACGTTACAAGGGATACTTTCGGAAGGAGGTCCTGGAGAAACTGCAAAGTCGCGTCCAGCTTTTGTGGAAAACCGATGAAGTGCGAGCGCACAGCATGGGGGTTGCGGATGAAATCGACACCGGCCTGTTTTACTTCCCCCTCTCCCTCTTTCATGCAACCACCCGGGTCTATCGCAACTTCGAGCATTCGCTCCGAGATGTCTATGGGGAGAGAGCGCTCAATAAGGTCAAGATTCCGACCTTTCTGAAATTCGGCTCCTGGATTGGAGGAGACCGAGATGGAAATCCCAACGTGACGTCAGAAACCACTGCGCTCGCGGTTCGACTTCAATCCAAGACGATCCTTGAGGAATACGTCCGTCGTCTTGAAACCCTGAGAGGACAACTTTCCCAGTCCTATGGGTTCTGCGATCTCTCAGAAGCGTTTCTGGCGTCTCTCGAATCGGATCGAGGAGAATTAGCCGATGTCTGTGGCGCTCTTGAAAAGCCGTATTTACAGGAACCCTATCGCCACAAACTGACATTGATGCATTACCGCATGACCCGATCATTGCATCGGGTCATACAAGGCATACAAGGTGGAAATGATGTGCCGGACAAC
The DNA here is from genome assembly GCA_964344615.1 of uncultured Methylococcus sp. GTDB lineage: Bacteria > Pseudomonadota > Gammaproteobacteria > Methylococcales > Methylococcaceae > UBA6136. The sequence goes on along the minus strand of CAYFOC010000286.1, from coordinate 364 downwards.
CGAGGATACACATCGGCCTCACAATTTTTGGCCGATCTCCAACTGATTGATCAATCGCTCAGGGGGCATGGAGATGCCGACATTGCAGATCTGGATCTTCATGACCTCATTCGACTGGTCGAAACCTTCGGCTTTCATCTCATGCAACTGGATGTCCGTCAGGAATCCACTCGGCATAGTGACGCCGTGGCTGAACTCTTTACCAAAGGATTGGGGATTGATTATGACTCCCTTGATGAATCCGAACGTTTATCGATCCTGAGCGAAGCCATCAATGCGCCGGGGGGTCTTCTGGTCGATCGTTCCTCTCTCTCCGTTGCGACGCGCGAAACGCTCGAAGTTTTCGAAACCATGCGGTCCCTGC
>CAYFOC010000285.1:0-2197 GCA_964344615.1 uncultured Methylococcus sp. | reverse complement strand
ATCCAGGTTGCGGAAGCATTCCAAACCTATGCACGTCACATGGAAGGCTTTCATATTCTCCCGGTCTACGGCGGTCAGGGCATGGGGCAGCAGCTTCGCCAACTGGCGCGAGGCGTGCACGTCATTGTCGGTACGCCAGGTCGCGTCATGGATCACCTCCGACGTGAAACCCTGAATCTCGAGTCACTGCAAACCCTCGTTCTCGATGAAGCCGACGAAATGCTCCGCATGGGCTTTATTGAAGACGTCGAGTGGATTCTGGAACACACCCCTGATACCCGTCAGACGGCACTGTTCTCTGCCACCATGCCGCCGGTGATCAAGAAAATCGCCAACAGCCACCTGGATAGTCCGGTCGAAATCAAAATCCAGAGCAAGACCTCCACCGTAGAATCTATCAATCAGCAATACTGGTTGGTGTCCGGCCTCCAAAAACTGGATGCCCTGACCCGTATTCTGGATGCGGATGACATTGATGCCATGATCATCTTTGTCAGAACCAAGACTGAAACCGTCGAGCTCGCTGAAAAGCTGGAAGCCCGCGGTTATGAGGCTGCGGCACTCAATGGCGACATGACCCAGATCCTTCGTGAAAAGGTCGTCGACCGACTCAAGAAAGGGGCGCTCGATATCGTCATTGCCACCGATGTCGCCGCCCGCGGACTCGATGTGGAACGTATCACGCACGTCGTCAATTACGACATTCCCTACGACACCGAAACCTACGTCCACCGAATCGGACGGACAGGTCGTGCGGGTCGCAAAGGCACCGCCATTCTCTTCGTCGCGCCGAGAGAGCGTCGCATGCTCCGTGCTATTGAGCAGGCAACGCGCCAGCCCATCGAGCAGATGCGACTGCCAACCCTTCGCGATATCGCCGACAAGCGCATCGAACAGTTCAAGTCACAACTGGTTGAAGTGATCGATACGCAGGATACGTCCTTCTACCGCGACCTCATCGATGGCTGGATTCAGGAAGAAGTGGGTGATCCTGCGGACATCGCTGCCGCGATCGCGCATCTTCTCCATCGCGAACGCCCCCTCGAAGCCGCTGAAGAGCCTGAGTTCCCACCACCGAGAGAGAACTTCCGCTCCGAGCAGGGAAGACGGGACCGTCCATGGGAAGAACGTCGTCCGCGAGACGACCGTCGCCCTCGCCAGGATCGTGAGTGGGATAGAAATAGCGACCAGGGTCGCCCCCCTCGCCGTGAACGCGAACCGCGTTCAGATCAGGGGCCTGGCACTGGCAATATGCGGGTCTTCACGATCGATGTAGGTCGCTCACATGGCGTCATGCCGAAAGATATCGTCGGCGCCATTGCCAATGAAGGCGGCATCGGTGCACGTCAGATCGGCGCCATTCGCCTGTTCGACTCCTACAGTACGGTTGAACTGCCCCCAGATCTTCCACGCGATGTCTTCACCTCGCTCTCAAAGACGTGGATCCGTGGACAGAAAATCAATATCCAACCGGCCGAGGGCGGAGCGCCCAGGAGTTCAGAGCAGCAGGTTCCCAAAAAGCGCTACGGCGGAAATACAAAGACGGACAAGCCGCCCGTCAAGAAGAAAAAAGTCGAAGGCCTGACGCTTCCTCCGTCTAAATACCGCAAGCGTCAGACCCCCGACCAGGAATAATCCCTGCGGATGGAAACGCTCGAACTTCTTCTGGAAGAGATGAGGCGTCTGAATGCCACGCTGGAACGTTTGGTACCGGTGGGCGATGTCCCCACCGATTTCAGCGCCGAAGTGGCCTTCCGCTGGACAGAGGGAGCCCGAGGCGGCGAAGGCCGCCTCCTCCCTTTGCCCCAGAGTGGTCAGACACGACTTGCCGACCTCAAGGGGATCGATCATCAAAAACAGGAACTCGACCTCAACACTCGTCAGTTCCTGAAGGGCCATCCGGCCAATAACGCATTACTCTGGGGATCGCGTGGTACGGGTAAATCCACGCTAGTGAAGGCATTGCTCGCGGAATATCATGAGCAGGGCCTCAGGATGATCGAAGTAGACCGCTCAAGCCTCGTCAATCTTCCTGAAATCCATCGGCTCGTTCGAGGGCGTCGGGAGCGCTTCATCGTGTTTTGCGATGATCTAGCGTTCGAAGCCGACGATGCCGGGTACAAAATGCTTAAGGCATCGCTGGAAGGAACCCTTTCAGAGCAGCCTGACAATGTTCTCATCTATGCGACGTCGAACC
>CAYFOC010000284.1:0-2209 GCA_964344615.1 uncultured Methylococcus sp. | reverse complement strand
GTCAAAATTTCCCCGGAAATAGGGATTAAATGCCCCTTGGTGTACATGCACTGCAGATAGTTGATGTCGAAGTGAAGTTGGGCTTCATCCAGGGTCTGAGGTTTGTGTGGCGTATTCAGTAGTTCCTGATGGCCGAAGGTTCTGCACGCTTTTTCATCTTGCCGGAAACGGGCCTCTGTGGTGTTCTGGCCGGGAAGGGCAAGGGTGCTGGGCCCACTGGGCATCGTCGTGCAGCCCGCGAGAAGTCCGATTAGCATTGATGACGCAATTGTTTTTTGCATGGTTCGCTCTTTGATTTTGTCTTCCACGGTTTATCTGCGGCCACCAAAGCCGCCGTGGTAGCCTCCGCCACCCCATCCTCGACCGGCCCATCCGCCGTAGCCGTGAGACCACCCGCCATAGCGGCCATAATAGCCTCCGTAATAGCCGCCACGGTACCCTCCGTAGTAACCGTAATAAGGATAGAAACCCCCGCCGTAGTAATAAGGGCTGTATCCGTATTGGGGGCCATATCCGTAATAACCATAGCCTCCGGTGGCGCACCCGCTCATGATGGCCGTGACCATCAGAGCTATGATGATGCGTGACATTTTTCTTGGGTTCACCCTTTTTCTCCTTTTGCGGGATTATTGCTGGCGAGAAGGGTTTGGGGGCATGCTAAGTCCTGGGGTCTGCTGTAGGAACTGCATGTAAAGATTTTCAGCCCGTTCCCGCGTAATCTCGCCGCGGTCCTCCCTTTCGGCAAGCTGGATGGCATAACTTCCGAGTGCTCGTCGATCCTCCTTGCTGCTGGGAGCTGCTTTGTCCCAGATATCATCTGTGGATGAAACGATGCATCTAATCTGATCCGCCTTGTGTCCCGGCGCTTCAGGGAAACGATTCATGCAGTTTTCAACGGCCTTGGTGAGTTGCTCCTCGGTTTGTTCGTCCAGAGGTGGCTGGGATGGTGAATTGGGATTCGTCTCTGGCTTGGGGGCTGCCGTTGAGCTGGGCGGAGAGTTTGGAGTGGAATTCACGGAATGGGTGATCCCGTGATAGTCATAGCAGCCGGTAAGATACAGGCTCGCCGTGATGGCAATCGCTAGGCGCGTGAAGTGGTGTGGGTATTTGCAGGTCGGTGGCATGACCGCCTCCTCCCGGTGAGGGGTGGGATAATGATTTCACCTCCCGCCGTTTTTCGGGGTAGGCAAACCGCATTGCGGAAGTCTATCAGGATCCTTTGAGTGCGCGTTCTGCTTGGTGCAGGTAGGGGATCGTCTTAGCAAAATCCATTCTGAAGCCATTCAGAAATTCGGTATCCAGAGTGGCTTTGGTTGAGTCCTCGTGTTCGAGGAATCCAATGAGACTCAAAAAGGCAATCATCCCTGCCTGATAGGCATCGAAGCCGCCTTCTCTGAGCAGTCGGCGAACCATTTCAAAGGGCTGAGTGGCATCATCTCCCAGCAGGGCTTCAAATTGTGCGATGCAGCTGACTTGAAGTTGTTGCAGGGATTGCCTTACAAACTCGCGATTGAAGCGGCCCAGGAAATACGTGCCGGCTACTGCCAGATTGGTAATGGTGAACAAGGCCAGCATGCGAGCCTTCTCCTCATCCGATCTTTCAAGGAAGATGCTGGTGAGGGTTTCTTCCGAGATCCCATATTCCACAGCATCAAGTTCCAAGCGTTCTTCGAAGTCTGGATACGCGGACTCGCAGGCGCTCGTCGCGAGTTCGACGAGTTGACTCACCAGGGCTTCGGGTGAGGATGCGTTTCCTTCAGGGGAGTGGGACATTCGAGAGTAACAGCAATGGGCCGTGTTGTTGATGATTACGGAACCCGACATTATGGGGGATGTGGGGGTGAATGTCACTTTTGTGAGGTTGGCCAAGCGAGTGGATGGTGCACGGAAACCGTAGCGGAGAACCCTAACGCCTTTACTTTGAGGGGGTCACCGCTAGCGGCTCATGAGTGAATCTTTGCAGAGAGAGAAAGGGGTCCTTCTTTACGCTAAGGTCACCGGTGTAGGGTGTGTTGTAGAGATAAGCGATAAAGAGATTGAGGGACAGAATGAAAGTGACCATGCCGGTCATCAGTGCTTGAGCAAATCTATGTTCAATGGCAAAGAACATCGTGAATGCGATGGTAATGATTCCGCCCATAATGAGCGAAAACCACTCAACTGTCGGGATGTTGTATTGGTCGAAGTTTAATCTGCTCCGTCTGCTTTC
>CAYFOC010000283.1:0-2214 GCA_964344615.1 uncultured Methylococcus sp. | reverse complement strand
CTGGTTGGGTGATTGAACATGAAAAGGGCGATCAATCGCGGCCTCTCCTTGATCACCTGACAGTCAAACATGGCCTTCAGCCCTTCAGCCCTCTCTATTTCACCGGCAATACCCCGCATTACAGTTACGCCCATGAATGGCGAACGATCCTTCAGGACCCATCCACAAGCCCTCGAGGACTCTGCGACAAGCCCCTCAGCCCACCTCAAAGCCATGAGCCCCTGACGCTCCTGAAGCTTGAACGCTTTCTCAAAAACCCGTCTCAGATGTTCTTCGAACAGCGTCTCGGTGTTCATTTCGAGGATCAGGAACGAACGGCTGAGGATCTTGAGCCCTTCGAAATCAATCATCTCCAGCGCTACATCATGGGGAACGATCTGATCAAGGCCGCGGTTCGAAGCCAAGGAGGGGAAACTTCTGATCTTGAAATGGCCGCCCGCCAACTCAGGCTGACCGGTGAATTACCCTTCAGGGGATTCGGCGATATCGCAATCACCGAACTTGAGGCCAATGCCTTAAGCATCGGTGAACAATTCGATGCCTTGCTCAAAACGGGCTGGATTGAAGAACCGATCGCGCCCATCCCGCTTCAACTCGCACCCTTTGAAAGCGAGGGAGACCCTCCCCTGGTCCTTGAAGATTGGCTGACGGATCTTCGTAGCAACGCACAAGACCCATCCCGATTGGCCCGCATCGATTTCAGACCGGGCGCCATTCTGGATAAAGGCAAACCAAAGCGTCATTCACTGCTCGGACTCTGGATCAGGCACCTCGCGGCGTCTGCGACAGGATGTTCGCTCACCTCATACCTGATTGCAGCCGATGTCACATTGAGGCTTGATCCCCTCTCTGAATCTGAGGCTCGCCAATGGCTTGAGACCATCATCATGGCCTGGCGCGCTGGATTGACCCATCCTCTGCCTCTGGCACTCAAGACCTCTCTGGCCTGGCTCGCTTCAAAACCTGAAGCCCGTGAAGATGAGGCGATCAAGACCTATGACGGGGATGGCTATTTCGTTACAGGGGAAGTCGAAACCAGTGATTTTCTGTGTCGGGCCTACCCGAGCGCCGAAGACTTGCTCTCAAGAACGGTTGAAGAGGCAGGATTTTCGGAGTGGACGGAACGGCTTTATCAACCGCTTCACGATGCGGCCTTTGTTCCCGAGGAAAGCCTCTGATGAGTATCCAGGAACTGATTCCAGAATCCTTACCCCTCCGGGGCATTCAGCTGATCGAAGCGAGCGCTGGAACCGGGAAGACCTGGACCATTGCAGCACTCTATACCCGTCTCATCCTGGGACATCGTGAGACAGGCTTTGATCATCCCATGACGCCGGATCAAATTCTGGTGGTGACATTCACTGATGCGGCTACGTCTGAACTGCGTGATCGCATCCGAGCGCGTCTTGCTGAGGCTGCCGCTTACCTGACGAGCGATGCATCCGACCTTGAGGATGACTTCCTCATGAAGCTGACATCAGACATCAGTCCGGAATTGAGGAGAACCTTGGCCTATCGCCTGACCGTTGCGGCCGATGCCATGGATGATGCGGCGATCTATACCATCCATGGGTGGTGTAGCCGCATGCTTCGGCAACACGCCTTCAACAGCGGTGCACCCTTTGATCTTAAGATTGAAGGGGACGAGGTAGAACTTCTTCATGAATCCGTCAGGGATTTCTGGCGAACGTTCTTTTACGCATTACCCACCAGCGAATGTCGGCTGATCACAAAGGTTGCCCGAACCCCCGAAGATCTCCTCCAAAAGATTCGTCCCTTGCTGAAGGAATCGTCAGCGTCCTTGGAAGACCTAGCGTCTCTTTCAACGACGGATCCCAAAGATTTCAGGGACATCCTCTCTGAACTTTCAAAGATTGATCAGGCAGCACGTGATGCAGAAGAGGCGGCACGATCCTGCTGGAATCTCCACAGGTCAGAGATCGAGGCGTGCCTCCTCAAGGCGCGGGATGATAAGCATCTCAATGGCAACAGCTACAGATCCTTAGAAAGCCGCCTAAGGCACTTTTGGAACTGGTCGAAAGGTCGCTCCTCGATTAGCGATACGAAATGGATCAAACTCTTTTCTGAGGGTGGCTTCCTGCTGAACGCTGCGGCCAAGAATGTAGCACCTTCGCATGAGGTGTTCAGGCTGATGGTCATCTGGTGGAATCATCTTGATGCCATACCTGATCTTGAGACTGAACTTCATAACCG
>CAYFOC010000282.1:0-2220 GCA_964344615.1 uncultured Methylococcus sp. | reverse complement strand
AAACGCGCTGAAAGATAAGCCATTCTGAATCGGAAAATCTCTTCCAGTCGGGAGCGGATGAAAATACGATGGATCAGAAGACCCAGGAGCCCCCAGGGCATCACATAATGGACCTCGTCCTCCATGATGATTCCGCCGTCGACCGCCTTGAATCGATGCTCGTGGAACCAGAAGGGAAAAGGCCCTCGTCGCTGCTCATCGACAAATCGTCTCAGTGGTTCAACATGCTTGATTTCAGTGAGCCATGTCATAGGGACACCCGCAACTGCTTTGATGCGATATTCGATCATGAGGCCGGAATGTAGGGTTTCTGGAATTTCACTCAGGATCTCGAAGTGAAGGAAACTCGGCGTCATGGCCTCGAGATTCCTGGGCGTGGCAAAAAATGACCATGCCTCATCGAGAGAGATCGGAATGAACTGTGATTGCTGAATGCGATGTATTTGCATGGCCTTTGATCAAACAGGCGAATTTTCGAACTTTGGAGCGCTCCGGCACTCCAAACCGTTACTGAAAAGAAAGAGGGGACCTCACGTGAAGATCAATGCTTTGACTGTGTTTTACGATGGAGGTTGCCCTCTATGTTCCCGGGAGATCAACCATTATCGAAAGCTATCGGCGGATATTCCAATCCAATGGCTCGATGTAACGGCGTCCGATGCTGGACTTGAGCGCTTCGGGTTGGATCGTGATCAAGCCCTTAAAAGGTTCCATGTTCTGGATGATCACGGAGAATTCCACGTCGGTGCCTACGGCTTCATTACGCTCTGGCGACAGTTGCCTTACTACCGCATCCTGGCTTTTCTCACCCGAGGCTTGCGAGTGGCGCCATGGCTTGAGGCGGTCTATGTCAGATTTGCGGATTGGCATTATCGACGCCGTTGTGTCCAAGGGGTCTGTGGCATGCCGGATGGCGGAGTCGCAGATTGAAGACGGCAATCATCTGGTTCCGAAGGGACCTCAGGCTTGATGATAACCCCGCTGTCGCTTATGCCCTTGAAGCATACGATGCCGTCATCCCCCTCTATATACACGACATTACCCCTCGATCTGACCCCTGGGGGGAGGGGAGTGCCACCCGTTGGTGGCTCCATCATAGCCTTGACGCCCTGAGTGAGAGGCTGCGGCAGGTGGGGGGACAACTTCTGATACGCCAGGGGGACCCATTAACGGTTCTTGAGGAACTGATGACCGTATCAGGTGCGGAGGCCATCGTCTGGAATCGTCTCTATACCCCTCACGAGATACAGAGAGACACAGGGCTCAAGTCGCACTTTCGAGATCAAGGAAAATCGGTTCGTACCTTCAATAGTGCGCTCTTAAAGGAGCCTTGGGAACATAAGAAACCGAATGGGGATCCCTACCGGGTCTTCACGCCGTTCTGGAAGGCTTACCTGGCTTCTGGGATGTCGATCTTGCCGGAACCCGCGCCCACCTCATGGAAAGTCTGCAGTATTCCTTTGGCCGGTGATTCCCTGTCATCCCTTGAATTGCTTCCTCGAATTCCCTGGGATGAAGGCTTCAATGCATCATGGTGCCCGGGAGAAAACGGGGCTTTCCGTCAGTTGACACATTTTCTCGACGAGAGCGTTCTCCGATATGACACACACCGTGACATTCCTGGAGTTTCGGGAACGTCCAGACTTTCTCCCCATCTCCAGTTTGGGGAGATTTCGCCTCGCAGAATTCTCTCGGAGGTATACGGACGTTTTACGGCTGGAACACCGGGTGTCGATGTTTTCCTGAAGGAAGTGGGGTGGCGGGAATTTGCCTATCATCTGCTCTATCACTTCCCTCACACGGCGGAGGCTCCACTCGATGAGCGATTCAAGGCGTTTCCTTGGCCCTCACCCGATCCTGAGCTGATTAGACGCTGGCAAACGGGAAAGACTGGATTTCCCATTGTCGATGCCGGGATGCGCGAGCTTTGGCACACCGGCTGGATGCACAATCGTGTGCGAATGATTGTGGCATCCCTGTTGACCAAAAATCTGATGGTTCATTGGCTTAAGGGGGCTGAATGGTTTTGGGACACTCTGGTGGATGCCGATTTGGCCTCCAATACCATGGGGTGGCAATGGACCGCCGGTTCAGGCGCTGACGCGGCCCCTTATTTCAGGGTGTTCAATCCGATCCTACAAGGGGAAAAGTTTGACCCATTGGGCGATTATGTCAGGCGATGGGTTCCGGAGCTTGCCCGTTTGCCGGCGCGATGGATAC
>CAYFOC010000281.1:0-2221 GCA_964344615.1 uncultured Methylococcus sp. | reverse complement strand
TGCTTCGGATCACTTCCCCCTTCGATCTTTCCCCTGAGCTACTTGAAGAGCGGTTACAGAGCCGACGGTTCCAGCCCTGTGGGGCGCTCGAATCCACCAGTGAAGGCTGGTACCCCCCCTTAGGTCACCCTGACGCCCCCCTGATTCATCAAACGGGCGGGTTCCTCATGCTTTGCCTCAAGCGGGAAGACAAGATTCTCCCCTCAAGTGTGGTCAACGAAAGGTTAGCGCAGAAGGTTTCCGAGATCGAAGACCGGGAAGCACGCAAGCTTCGAAAGAAGGAGCGTGAGGCGCTGCGGGAAGAAATCCTGCATGACATGATTCCCAAGGCATTCAGCCAGAGCCGTCGCACGTTTGCCTATATTGATCCCCGTGGGGGTTGGCTCTTTGTCGACAGCAGCAGCGCCAAAAAGGCCGAAGATGTGGTCGCGGCCCTTCGAGCCACACTGGACGGTTTCCCAGTGCGGCCCCTGGCGACCCAAGAGCGTCCCGCCTCCGTAATGACACGATGGCTTTCAGGTGGCGCTTTGCCCGAAGGCGTGACCCTTGAAACGGAATGCGAACTCAAGTCGCCAGAAGAAGACGGTGGCATTGTCCGCGCCCGTCGCCATGATCTTGAAGTCCCTGAAATCCTCCACCATCTCGAAGCAGGGAAGGAAGCGATCAAGCTGGCTTTCAGTTGGAATGACCGCCTGAGTCTCGTCCTTGATGATGCGCTCATCATTCGTCGGTTGAAGTTTCTGGATACCATCCAGGAGCAGGCCGCCGATGTAGCCTCCGAGGATCCCGCCACGCGCTTCGATGTCGATTTTGCCTTGATGAGTCTTGAGCTTGATGCGTTCCTGCCGATCCTTCTCGGCTGGTTCGGCGGCGAGCCTCCCGTTAAGGACGCCTGATTGAAACGGTCTGCCAGTTCCTCAAGAAAGGAATCCAACATGCTTCATAAAACCCTTTATGCCATCCCCATGGCTTTGCTGGTGATTCTTTCTGGGATCACGCCTGCACAGGCCGAAAACTTCCCGCTTCCGCAAGCCGGTGATGACATCATCGGCGCGATTCGCCACACCAAGGCCCGCCAGGAAGACACCCTGATCGATATTGCCCGTCGTTTCAGCGTTGGGCAGGACGAAATGGTGATGGCCAACCAGAACGTGGACCGTTGGCTTCCAAAGGCAGGAACCGATGTTCTGATTCCTCAGGAGTACATCCTCCCTGACGCACCGCGCTCCGGGATCGTGGTCAACATTCCTGAAATGCGGATGTACTACTTCCCGATCAAGGCGCGGCCCGCTCCGGCCAAGGCCGTAAAAACCAAAAAAGCCCCGGCCCCGGTTTGTAAGCCCGTTGCCGGTCCTGCTGCATCCTCCAAAACGCCGCCTAAGGCACCGGCGGGCAATGGGAAGACAGCGGTACCCGCCAAGGGAACTCCTCAAGCCGGAAAAAAGCCGGCTACACCTCCAGGAAAGTCTGCGGCAGTCCCTCTGAAAGCAACCGCGGGTAAATCCACCGCGTCCGCCAAGGTCACCTGTCAGCCAGCAGCCACGGCCAAGCAGGCAGAGGCACCTGCGGCGGCCGATGCGCAATCCGGTTTTGAATCGGCCGGTGGCGAAGTGATTAGCTATCCGGTCAGTATGGGTCGGATGGATTGGCGCACCCCTCTGGGCATGACGCGTGTCGTCGACAAGCAAAAGGATCCCTCTTGGACGCCGCCGGCTTCCATCAAGCGCGAGCATGCGGCCAAGGGCGATCCCTTGCCCGATGTTGTGCCTCCAGGCCCTGACAACCCCTTGGGTAAATATGCGATGCGTCTTGGCGTTTCAGGCTACTTGATCCATGGAACGGATGCCGCCAAGGCGGACGGAATTGGCATGCGTGTAACGCATGGTTGCATGCGCATGTACAACGAAGACGTTGCAAAGCTTTTCCCTCTGATTCCTGTGGGCGCTCCGGTTTATCTCGTGAATCAGCCGGTCAAGCTCGGCTGGAAGAATGGCTGGCTGTACATGGAAGTCAGTAATCCCTTGGACGAAGATGCGGGCGTTCGTGGGCATGACCCGGATGAAAACGTCTCCAAGGCCCAGCTGGATCGGGAAGATGCGCAGCGGGCCAGCTTCCTCTTGAGGAAGGCCACTGCCGAACTCGACAAGATGCGCGCCAAGACGGGCATCGTAGTCAGTATGGACAAGGTCAGAAAAGCGGTGAACAAACCCACCGGTATCCC
>CAYFOC010000280.1:0-2237 GCA_964344615.1 uncultured Methylococcus sp. | reverse complement strand
TCCAGCACCAGCCATTCAATATCCGGGATACTCTGAGCATGAAAACCGAGCCTCACCCGGCGCGCATTCAGGGCATCACTCATCTCGTCCAGAACTTCCTGATACAAGATCCCTTGCGTGGTGTTTAAGGACACCTTGGAGGAGGCCACGAGCCGCATCAGGCGATAAAAATCCTTCCCTGCCCCATCATCCCGCCGACTTTCGCTCATCGCGGTCCATTCATGATCGACGACAGCGACGGCGTACTCCCGTACACGCGTACGAATCACGCCGCCGAGTTCATGGGGAAGACCGTGCGAAGCCTCATAAACCTTTAAAAGCGCTGTAGCTTCTTGCCCGACCGTCTCAACCAGAGCGTTGTATTTCTGGGCCGTATCCGAAACCAGAAAACCGACCGCGAGCGCGAAAAGCATCCCCGCGACCCCCAGTAATTGAGACACGGCTTCCGAAATCGAACGCAGACGTTCTTCGCCCAGAATTTGTCGTAGCAAGGCCTGAAAGATCACACCGGCAAGACCAGCATTCAGGCCGAAAAGAAGAAAACCCCAGAGATCGTCTTTGAATGCAAGGATCCAACTAAACATCGCCATGCCCTAGAAAATAGGCCTTATCCGCTTCAGGAGCGAAGGCGCGTTCCTCTTTCGAGCAACCACCATGCCCAGACACCCAGAACCAAAGCTACGCCTGCAATCAGAGCCAGCGAGGGTCCGACGGGCATGTCGCTAACACCCAGAAACCCATAGCGAAAGGCATTCACCATGTAAAGGATCGGATTCCCCAAAGAAACTTTTCGCCAGAATTCCGGCAATAAATTGACGGAATAAAACACCCCACCCAAATAGACCAGCGGCGTCAGGACGAAATTCGGCACGATGGAAATATCGTCGAAACTGTTCGCGAAGACGGCATTAATGAGCCCCGCCAATGCAAAGAGTACGGAGGTCAGCAGAAAGACGAGGAGGATCACCTCAGGGTGCCTGAAGGCGACATCTGAGAAACTCATGCCGATACCCGTCACCACGATCCCGACGGCCAGCCCTCTGAAGACGCCACCACCCACATACCCGGTCAGGATGACCCAGCTGGGCACAGGAGCCGTCAATAATTCCTCGATGTTCTTCTGGAACTTGCTGGAATAGAAAGACGAAACCACATTGCTGTAGGAATTGGTAATGATCGACATCAGGGCAACGCCCGGCACGATGTAGTCCATGTAGGAAATCCCGTCCATGGGCCCAATTCTTTGCCCGATCAGGGTGCCAAAGATCAGGAAATAAAGGGACGTAGTGACGGCCGCAGGAAGAATCGTTTGCGGCCAGATACGCATGAACCGATAGATTTCCTTGCCGAGAATAGTCCTGAGAGCCGTCAGATGTCGTTGGAATCGCTGCATGGGTCGTATTCAGAATCGAGGTATCAGAAATTTCTGGCCGTCCATCTCGGCAACCAGATCCTCCGCACGTATTTCAATCAAAAGGACGCCTCCAGGAAGCACGTCCCCCGCAGAATATTTTTTCATGTTGACGATGATGAACCGTTCTTGAGGATTTTCCGAATAGGCGAACATCGTAATCTTGAACGAGGGCACGCGCTGCTGAATGGCCTCAGGAAGTTCACTCAATCGAGGCAAACCCTGACGCGTATGGACCATCTGACGCTTATCCGTGATTGACGCCTCTCCTTCTGCCTCCAGTTCTGCGTCCACGGGATCATCTTCATCTTCGCGCATGGAGCCGACATTGGCCGGGGGTAAAAGATGTTCGGGCATCGGATAGGCAGGCCTCGGGGAAGGCTCATAGGTCATCGGAGGAGCCATTGCGGACGTCGGCGGAGTCGCATCCGGCACCGGGATCGTCGATGCCACACCCACATCACGTGCCTGAGCGGTTGGAGGTGAATTCGGCAGCGCCACCTGAGGCGGGGAAGCCGCGCCTTGAGTCGGATGGCTTTGATACAACCAGTACCCGACTCCACCGGCATTGATTGCCACCAAGGTCACGAGAAGCCAGGGCAACCAGCGTGAACGCCGACTCCCTGAATCCAGAACCACCTGCGCCATACCCGGGACCTGCCCCGCCTGCCGCTCCCGTTCGGATTTTCTGAGCGCCTCCAGGATGATCGACACGGTTACTGCGCCTCCGCCTCGCCAGACACCACGAGGCGGGGAATATCAGATCGATGACCATGGCCCTCGATACCGATCAAGGTCAAGGTACCGATCATGCCATCCGGTCTCA
>CAYFOC010000279.1:0-2262 GCA_964344615.1 uncultured Methylococcus sp. | reverse complement strand
TTGGATGAAACCCTCAAGATCAACTACGTCATCAGCCCGAAAGTCAGTGGCCGCGTCACGCTTCAGACCACCCGCCCCCTTAGCGAGGAAGAACTGATACCTACACTGGAGTCGTTGCTTCGGCTCAACGGCGCGATCATGATCAAAGACAATGACATGTATCGGATCGAGCCTGAAAGCAACGGAATCATTGGTGCAACGGGCGCCAAAATCGGCACACCGGGGCAACGCATCGGACCGGGATTCCAGCTTCGCATCGTTCCACTCCGCTTCGTCGGGGCCCAGGAAATGCAGAAGATTCTCGAGCCGTTAATGCCGGCAAAGTCGATTATCCGAGTTGACACAAACCGTAACATGCTCTGGCTGGCCGGGTCATCAGAAGAACTTTCCAGCGTTCTTGAGACGGTCCAATTGTTTGATGTCGACTTTATGAGTGGAATGTCCGTTGGCATTTACCCACTCAGCAATGTCGAACCTGCCCTAATTGCGACCGAAATCCAGAAAATCATTGGTGATACCAATAAGGGCCCGCTGGCAGGACTCGTAAAAATTCTGCCCATAGATCGCCTGAACGCCATTCTGGCCATCACCCCACAACCGCGCTATCTGGAGGAAATTGCCAGCTGGGTCGGACGTTTGGACCGCTACAGCCCAAATCGCATGGGAGGCATCCACGTATACCGGCTTCACAATGTCGACGCTGTTGACCTTGCAAAAACCCTGACGAACATCTTTGGAGGGGGGTCTGGATCGGGAAGCAACGCATCCCTTCGTCCCGGCTTTCAAAACAGCAACATCGGCGCCAGTAGTCAAAGCACCCCAGGGACTGGTGGCAGCGGTTTCAGCAATTCAGCAGGTGATCTGGGTTCGAGCACCTCAGGCGATCTCGGCATGGGATCCTCCAGCGGCTCCATGGGGTCAAGTATGGGCCCGAATTACGGGGCGGATTCTGCGTCCGGAACCGGCTCAAGTGGTATGGGCAACACCACGGGCTCTGGCGGCCTAGGAGGTAGCGGTGGAACTGGCGGAAGCGCTGGTGGCTTCGGTTCATCCGGGGGGCTAGGACGCGGGACACAGCAAAACCGTTCTAGCACCGCTCAAAATATCGGAAACGTTCGAATTGTTGCCGACCCGGTCAACAATGCGTTGGTCATTACCGCCAAATATCAGGAATATCAGGAAATCGAATCCGTCATCAAAGAACTTGATGCACTTCCGCTCCAGGTTCTCATCGACGCGACAATTGCAGAAGTCGTCCTGACCGAAGAGTTGAAGTACGGCATCAAGTGGTACTTCAACACAGGTAACACGGCTGGTGGACTCGGCCTGACGAGCCTGATCGGCAAATCGTCAGATTCAATCATCAGTGCGGCTGGTAACTACGCCTTCAACTACTACCTCAACTTTGGCAAGGACCTGAAGATTCTGCTCCAAGCGGAAGCTGACAAGGGGAAGGTCAATGTCGTGTCATCGCCTTCCGTCATGGTACAGAACAACCAGGAAGCGTCGATGCGCGTGGGCGACCAGATCCCGATTCTGACCGGTCAGTATGGCAACTTCACTGGGGGCAGTACAACGGTTACGGGAAACCCCGTTTACTCATCCTATAACTCTGTCCAATATCGTGACACGGGCGTACTTTTGAATGTCCGGCCTCGTGTCAATTCGGGTGGTTTGGTCTCTATGGACATCATTCAGACCGTGAGCAATGTGGACCCCACAAAACAAATTCAGGGGATCAACTCCCCCACCATTGCACAACGTCAGATCAAGAGTAATGTCGCCGTCCAAAATGGCGAGACCTTGGTGCTGGGTGGCCTGATTTATGAAAACACCGCAACAGCCAAAAGTGGCATCCCACTGCTTTATGAGTTACCCGTCATTGGCGACCTGTTTGGAACCACCGACATGACAGCCAACCGTCGTGAACTCGTGGTACTCCTCACACCGAGAATTGTTGATACCGTCCCCAGAGGTCGTGAACTCACCAATGAATTTAGACGCAAACTGACAGGCCTCTATGATCCGGGTCCTGCCACGATTGATCTAAGCGGCAAGAACTACCCTCACTAAACCTGGAGACATCATGCGCCCCTTCGCCCTGCTTTTGTCCGCCACGCTCTTGACCGCGACCTCCACAGCACGGCTTCCTGCTGCAGAAGTCGGTGCGCCGCCTCCAGGCACTCTAATGAGTGACGAGGGACTCAGGGAAACCCAGGATCACCTTCTAAGCATGCATGCTCTCTCGGATCGGATTCTCGC
>CAYFOC010000278.1:0-2265 GCA_964344615.1 uncultured Methylococcus sp. | reverse complement strand
CCTGAATGCGGGCGCTGACGAAATCACCGTTGTAGGAACCAAGCCCGCTACCGAGTGCATCGAGCCCTGATTCCATGAACGCAGGATGCTGCACCGTAATGGATTGAAGTGCGAGGATCGGAGACAGACTGTGCCCCCCTCCAAAATCATAACGCCATGATCCGAGCACTTCGGCCGTGATGATGCGTGATTCTTGAGATGTCCTCGCAAGGCCGAGCAAGGAGAGGTTCTGGGTATTGAGGCCACCCTGGTCATAGCCGAAGAGGAGTCCCAGGTGACCGGTCTGGCCCACTTCGATATCCCCATAGGTGCCGATCTGCCAGTAATTGGCGTTGAGCGAATTTTCGTATCCGGTTCTGTTGGCTCCGGCTGAAAGGTAACCGGCCGTCAGCCCCACGCTCACCCCATCTGCAAGCAGGGTATCTGCCCCGAGCAGCGTTCCCGCACTATGGTTGCTATACCCGCTGGCATTGTAGTTTCCTTGGACCCCGCCGACCCCGCCTAACCCACTCATCCAGAAGTGACCGCCATTCGCCGGATCATATCCTCCGAGCGAAGCATTTATTCCCATCCGGGCATACACAGGAGTCCAGCTGTCGGCCACCGCATTGAAAAGGATGCCTGGCGTTTCGGTGTGAAGCTCTCCATCCAGCTGGTTCAGGGCAGTCAGAAACTCTTGTTTTGGAAGTTGATAAAGACGGTTGAGAGCTGAATAGAGTGCGCCCGATGCCTTGGGAACTTCGGCGTCCAGATAACGCTCCATTTCTCGCTGGTTCTTGTTACCCCCCATGGCTTGAAAGGGCCTAGTGGGAGTGATCGTCAGATAAAGAGCGCCCGTCGGATCGTAGGACAAGAGAAATTGGGACTTGGGCGGGGTGTTCGCAATCTCGAGGTGTGGGGTGTCGGTTAAGCTCAGCGAGGCACCGGGAGTTGGATCCTGAATCAGGGTATAGGTTGGGCGAAGTAGTCCCTTCACGCCGGAAACGGCGTGATAGTCGATGATCAGATTCGATCCGACTTCAGCTGTCTTTCCCCTGATGATGAGGGGGGCGCTTGATGTGGGTGAAAGAGAAAAAGACAGGATGTTCCGGCTCGGATCGGTCGATACCAGATTCCCCTCGATGCTGAGACCCTGTGCGAGGGGAACACGCCCATCATTCAGCCAGGCCGGGTAGTGATTGCTCGTGATCTGCTGGAGCTTGGATTCAACCCGGGTGGTAGTGACGGGCCTCGCTGCGTCCGAGGATACGATGGTCCCGAGATTCGTGACGTCCCCCGTAATGGTGCCGGTTCCACCGAGTATGCCGTGATTGGTTAAATCCGGGGTCCTTAACGTCACGTTTGCGCCTTGCAACCATAAGGAGGCCGGATCGATTATGGAGGTCGATGGTGCCGTGCCCCCGTGGACTTCGTTATTCAGGCCGGTCATTTCTACCCGACCTTCCTGGATCCAGAGGTTGCCTGCGACGGTCACCGGCCCCTGAGCCAGGGTTTTCCCAGAGCCGGTCATGCAGAGATTGCCCTGAGACGTCAGCGGGGAGGTGATGGTCAGGGTGCTGCCCCCATTGTCGATCGTAGGATTGTCAACGCCTGGGGTACAGGCCTGGCTCGGGAATATTCCGGAGGAAAGGCCTGCGGCATGGATCGGACGCATCGCGCATGCAATCAGGATCATGAGCGCGGCGCGCCCGACCTTGGGATGCATGAAGTAGCGCCGGCATGCGCGATTCTGAAACAATGGGTTATCCTCTCACGAGGTCTGATAATGCGTTCCGGGGATTATCCATGATTGGAGGACATGGCGTGAAAGGGAAGGGTTTGACTAGGGTTGGATGTGTGCTGGCATGGGCGATGCTACTTGCCCTTGGCCTGCTTTCGGGCTGTGTCATGGTGAGCCCGAGTGCATCCACCATCACGTATTACGATTTTGGCGCCGGCATGCCCATCTTCCCGCCATTGGATTCCTATCCCATCAAGGTCATCGTTCAGGATCTCAGGCCTGAGGTGCTCTCGCGACGAAAAACGCCGCTTTTTGTGGGTTACGCAGAAAACGGGATGGGTGAGAGGCGAGATGTCTTCAATCGTGATGATTGCCCCGTACCTGTCAGCGTCCATTCCACGCCCCACTGCCGGACGCTTGCTGAAAGCGTGTCGCTTCGGCTGAAATCACCGGAAACATCCCTGCAAGCGGGTCATGTCACAGGTCTGGTGATCGTGGAAATCAAGGAGTGGGTCACGCAGGCCAGTGCCGATGACGTATTTCGA
>CAYFOC010000277.1:0-2275 GCA_964344615.1 uncultured Methylococcus sp. | reverse complement strand
GGTCCCCTTGCGGTTGAAGTCCCCTTCAAGCCCATGGCCGATCGCTTCATGCAGGAGAATACCGGGCCATCCAGAACCAAGGACCACCGTCATGCTGCCGGCCGGCGCGTCCTCGGCCTCGAGGTTGACCAGGGCCTGACGAACCGCTTCCCGGGCAAAATCGGAAGCTCTCTGGCCTTCGAGGAAATAACGGTAGTCGGTACGACCGCCGCCGCCGGCACTCCCCTGTTCTCGCTTCTGCCCATCGTGCACGATGACGCTGACATTGAGGCGAACCAAGGGGCGGACATCGGCGTTGAGGCGGCCTTCCTGATCCATGACCAGAATGACTTCGTGACTCCCCGAGAGACTGACGAATACCTGCTCGACCCTCGGGTCCATCGCGCGGCATTCGGCATCGAGGCGACGGAGGAGATCGATTTTTTCAGGTTCGCCGATGGAATCGATGGGATCCATCGGGAGATAAAGAGATGAGGATGCCTTCTCGCGCGTCAGGCCGAGTGTCCCCTCGCGTCCTCCTCGGGCAATGCTTCGGGCACTGCTCGCGGCCTCGATCAGGGTGTCGGCCGTAATTTCATCGCTGTAGGCAAATCCGGTCTTTTCCCCGGAGATGCCGCGAATGCCGACGCCCCGGTCAATGCTGTGCGCGCCTTCCTTGACGATGCCATCTTCCAGTGCCCAGGATTCATGGCGGGTCGCCTGCAGAAAGATGTCGGCGGTGTCGACGCCTGTGCCGAGGAGGTGTCCCATGGTCCGCTCAAGATCATGGGCATCGAGTCCTGAGGGGGCAAGCAGGCTGGCTTCCGCCAGCGTCAGTAATTCGTGGCTCTGGGTCATAGGGCTTAAGGCGTCAGGAGGCGCGTATGGTCAAGCGCCGGGAAGGCCGCACGGACTTTCCGAAGGTGCTGAGGATCATATTCTGCGGTCACGACACCAGAACCTTGGGCAAGACTCGCAAGTACCGTTCCCCAGGGGTCCACGATCATGCTGTGGCCAAAGGTTTCGCGGCCATTCTTGTGGAAACCCCCCTGGTTTGGCGCAATGGCGTAGCAGAGGTTTTCGATGGCGCGTGCTCTGACCAGGACTTCCCAATGGGCAGCACCCGTGCGCGCGGTGAATGCCGAGGGAACGACGAAAATATCCATGCCGGCTTGGGAGAGCTTTCGATAGAGTTCAGGAAAGCGAACGTCGTAACAGACGGAAAAACCGACCCGGCCAAACGGCGTTTCGACCACCAGGGCGTCTTCGCCGGGTTCGATGGTCGCAGATTCCTCGTACTTTTCATCCGTTCCGGGAACCTTGACGTCAAAGAGATGAATCTTGTCGTAGCGACCGACCCTTTGGCCCTTGTCGTTGAAAATGAGGGACGTCGCACGGACCCGGCCGGATGTGCCCCGAATCGGGATGGTGCCGCCGATCAGCCAGACCTTCTCCGTTTTGGCGGTCTTGGCCAGAAACTCCTGAATTGGGCCATCGCCATCATCTTCAGCCACTTCGAGCTTGTCGTTTTCATGAAGTCCCATCAGGGCGAAGTTTTCAGGGAGAGCGATCAGTTTGGCTTCACGGTCTACCGCGGTCTTGATCAGACGACCGGCCTCGACGAGATTGCCGCTGACGCTGGGGCTTGAGGCCATCTGGATGGCAGCAAGAATCGTTTTTTTCATGGGGGGTCTCTGTCGGAGCATTAATGACGGCTATCTCCCTCTTAATTTAAACAAGAGGGATTACGGTGATGTCGTACGGCCCGAGGCCAGCCCAGTCACCCGCCGTTACAGCCTTGGAATCCTATCACACCCTCCAAGTTCCCCTGATCCACCGGTCGGTGGCTTCCGGCTATAATGGCGGCCTGAGTTCCAAGAGGACTCCCAAGATCCCAACCTGCTCCCATGTCGTCTATTTTTACGGCCCTCGACCATTTTCATTTCCTGAGACCTGAATGGCTCTGGGCGCTCCTGGTTTTGCCCGGGGCGGTGTTTCTGTTTCGAAGAGGTGCCGAGGACCAGAGGGATTGGGCGGCGCACGTCGATCCTTTGCTTCGTCCGCACGTCTTGACCGAGCACCTGGCCGGTACCCTCAAGCTTCCCCTGACCCTTCTGGCCGTCTTTGCCCTGGTCGCGATCCTTGCGCTTGCAGGACCTGTCTGGCAGAAACTCCCGGCGCCCGTGTTCCGGAATCTTTCGCCGCTGGTCATTGTTCTTGATCTCTCCGCTCGGATGGGGGTTCAGGACCTCCAGCCCAGTCGCCTCGATCGCGCACGATTCAAGATCAATGATTT
>CAYFOC010000276.1:0-2285 GCA_964344615.1 uncultured Methylococcus sp. | reverse complement strand
GCATGAGTCTTCGTCTTTCCCATTACGCACGAGCCCTTCAAGGCATCGTCTGGCGGGAGTTATTACGTTTCGTACATCAGCGCGAGCGTTTTGTTTCAGCCCTGGTTCGCCCCTTGATGTGGCTCTTTATCTTTGCGGCCGGATTCCGCTCGACCCTTGGCGTCGCCATCATCCCTCCTTACGAAACCTACATCCTGTATGAGGTCTACATCACTCCAGGACTCGTGGGCATGGTTCAGCTTTTCAATGGCATGCAAAGTTCCCTCTCCATGGTCTACGACCGCGAGATGGGCAGCATGAAAACGCTACTGGTCAGCCCCCTGCCCCGCGGCTTTCTCCTGACCGCAAAACTCCTGGCGGGCGTTGCGATTTCCGTCATCCAGGCGTACGTCTTTCTGGGCATTGCCTGGGCGTATGGCATTGAAGCCCCACTTGAGGGCTATCTTGCCGTCTTTCCTGCACTGATCCTCTCGGGGCTCATGTTGGGAGCCTTGGGGCTTTTGATGTCATCCATGATTAGGCAACTGGAAAATTTTGCCGGCGTCATGAATTTCGTCATCTTCCCGATGTTCTTTCTCTCCAGCGCCCTTTATCCGATCTGGAAAATAAGGGAATCGAGCCCCATGCTGGCTCGCATTGCCGAATGCAATCCCTTCACCTATGCCGTCGAATCAATCCGTTTCGCCCTTTACGGTCAGGTGAATCCCGAAGCATTCATCGTCACGGCCATCACCGCGTCGATTTTCCTGGCCGGTGCCGTCTGGGGCTATGACCCGACCCGTGGAATTCTTCATCGCAAATCCCGCTAATCACTCCATCCCTGAACACCCTCATGCATCAAGCAAGATCCAAAGGATTTCATTTTGTAAGACTGCCGCTTACCGTCTTTCTGGCAGGTTCTGTGGTGATGGTCATCGAGCTTTTGGGAACGAGAGTCATCGCGCCGCATTATGGAACCAGCCTCTACGTCTGGGCTTCATTGATGACGGTCACGATGGTGGCGCTTTCTCTGGGGTATTCATGGGGCGGGCGTCTTGCGGACAGACGAGAGGGGAAGGGCCTTCGCCTGATCCTGGTGATAGCGGCTGCTTTTATCCTTTTGATCCCCGTGACACAGGGGTTCATTCTGAACATGACCGATCCCTTAGGGATTCGGATGGGGTCACTGACGAGTTCAACCTTGCTCTTTCTTCCCGCCCTCACCTGCCTCGGCATGGTGTCACCCTTTGCACTCAAGATGGATAGCCATGCGCTCAAATCGGTAGGCAGCACGGCGGGGCGCCTTTATGCCATCAGCACGCTAGGAAGCGTTGCAGGTACGTTGGTGTTGGGATTCGTCTTGTTTCCCCTGTTCGGAACCCAGACGCTTCTGATCAGTTCCAGTGTTGCGCTGATTTTGAGTGCCCTGATCCTCGGAGAGGCGTGAATGTATGGAAAGAAACGGTCCGGATCATCGCCCAAAGCCCTCGACCAGCAAGCAGGACAAGATCACAAGCTCACAGCCTAAGCCAGTTTCCTGGCAAGACTTCTTTGACCTTGTCGACCGCTCTGAAATCCCATCAGATTTCATGACTCCCCGTGAAGATTTGCCGGCCGACGTTGACCAATGAGTCAGTGGCTTTGATGGGGAAATCCTTGATTGGCAGTAGCAGGGGATAAGTCCGACAACGGCAAGTCACCAAGCATTGGAACAGTCACAGGGTAGCGCGATAATCCTCTGAGCACCTTAATATGTGCTATCCCGAACAATGCACATTGGCGGCTCTGAGCGAAAAACAACCTGCCCGCTTATACGAATTAGTTGCTGTCGCGACAAATACTCTGCCTCAGTCTAAGCCGGGGCGTCTGGTCATGAATCGAATGAGCGTATCCTAAGATCACTCAACGAATCACCCTTTTGGCGTGGTTAGAGAATGCCCTAACCAACGCGTTGGAAGACTGAGAGGGCGCATCAAGCGCATTTAGAAATGCGCGAAAATCACCAGCATTCAAGATAACAGTCTCCCTCTCCTGCACAATCTGTTCGGCTGACGCTACAGCATGCCAGAGGACAAATTCCGACACACTTACCTGCGTATAGGTAGCCGCTTTTTCCAAAAGTTGCCGTGCACTCAGGCTACACCGAATATTCAGCCTGCCATTTTTAAGCGTTGAAATCTTCATTACCCCCTTCCTACTGTAAAGCGCAAACGTATATCAGGATGAACGAATCTCGTTGAGCAAATCGGGATGGCGATCCAACACCTTGAGGAGTTTGACCAGCGCTAGCGGCGGCTTGGTCTTAC
>CAYFOC010000275.1:0-2286 GCA_964344615.1 uncultured Methylococcus sp. | reverse complement strand
GCCGTTTCCTTCGGTCAGGGCCTTCAGATGACCAATATCCTCAAGGATCTCTGGGACGACCACGACCGTGGCGTCTGCTGGCTCCCACAGGACGTATTTGACCGCACGGGCGGCTTCAAGCTCGAAGAACTTGAACCGGGCCATGAAAATGACGCCTTCAAGGCCGGGTTTTCCGAACTGATCGGCATCGCCCATGGCCACCTTTTGAATGCGCTGCGCTATACGCTCCTGATTCCTGCACGCGAGAAGGGCATGCGCGAATTCTGCCTCTGGGCACTCGGAATGGCCATCCTGACCCTCCGGAAGATCTCAGAGCATCCCGATTTCGAAAAGTCCTCCGAGGTGAAGATCACCCGGCGGGCCGTTAGGACCACGATTATTACTAGCCGACTGTTCCGGACCAGTGACCGGGGACTCAAGGCCGCCTTTGCCTATGCAGGTCGCGGCGTTCCCCTGATTGAACAGCCCATCTAGAAACCCTATTTACATTTACGACCCTGAGAAGCCCGACCTCCAAGGGGAAAACAAAACATGTTCAAAGACCATCACGATCCTTCCGAAACCGCGACCTACGCTCAACCGACCTTTAGCCGGCAGACCGCCGAGCCTGTCGGTAGCGCCATCACGCGGGCTCGCGACTATCTTCTGAGCCTTCAGCACGACGATGGCTACTGGGTCTTCGAACTCGAAGCGGATTGCACGATTCCGGCCGAATACATCCTGATGATGCATTTCATGGATGAAATCGACCCCGCACTGCAATCCAAGATCGCGGTTTACCTCAGGGCTCGCCAGCGCGAAGACGGCAGCTACTCCCTCTTTACCGGCGGCCCCGGCGACATCAGCTGCACGGTCAAGGCGTACTACGCCCTGAAGCTGGCCGGTGATCCGATCGATTCACCGCACATGATCCTGGCTCGCAACTGGATTCTGAGCCAGGGCGGTGCGGCACGTGCCAATGTATTCACCCGCATCATGCTTGCCATGTTCGAGCAGGTGCCGTGGCGCGCGGTTCCCTTCATTCCGGTCGAAATCATGCTGCTGCCGAAGTGGTTCCCGTTCCACCTCGACAAGGTTGCCTACTGGTCCCGGACCGTCATGGTTCCGCTGTTCATTCTCTGCAGCCACAAGGTGACCGCGCGTAACCCTTCAGGCACCGGCGTTCGTGAATTGTTCACCGTGGATCCTGAAAAGGAACGGAACTACTTCTCGCACGTTCAGACCCCCCTGGGCAAGATGGTTCTTGCGCTTGAACGATTTGGTTTCTCACTGGAGCGCTTCATTCCGAAGGCTCTGCGCGCCCATGCCACCCTGAAGGCACGCGACTGGTTCATCGAGCGCCTCAATGGCGTGGATGGCCTGGGAGCGATCTTCCCGGCCATGGTCAATGCCTATGAAGCCCTTGATTTTCTGGGCTATGCGCCGGAGCATCCGCATCGCAAGATTGCGCTTGAATCCATTCAAAAGCTTTTGGTCATCAAGGATCACGAAGCCTACTGCCAGCCCTGTGTTTCCCCGATCTGGGATACCGGCCTGACCAGCCTCGCGCTTCAGGAAAGCTGCCGCGTGCATCCCGATGCCCGCACCAGCGAAGCCCTGGAACGTGGCCTTGACTGGCTGGCCAGCAAGCAGTTGACCGATGAACCGGGCGACTGGCGCATTCATCGCCCCAACGTTGAGGGCGGCGGCTGGGCATTCCAGTTTGAAAACACCTATTACCCGGATGTCGATGACTCGGCGGTTGTGGCGCATGCCCTGCTGCAGTCCGGCGGATCCCGCTTCGATGAAGCCCTGCGTCGCGCCACGCACTGGATCTCAGGCATGCAGTCGCATGGCGGCGGCTGGGGCGCCTTTGATGCGGACAACACCCATTACTACCTGAACCATATCCCGTTTGCGGACCACGGCGCCCTCCTGGACCCGCCGACTGCAGACGTCTCTGGTCGCTGCCTGATGTTCCTCGCGGAAGCTCAGAAAACCCGCCCCGAGTTTGGCTCTGTCATTGAAGAGGCCATCCAGTACCTTCGCAAGGAACAGGAAGCGGATGGCTCCTGGTTCGGTCGTTGGGGCACGAATTACATCTACGGCACCTGGTCGGTGCTCGTCGGCTATGAAACCGCGAACGTTCCCAAGGACGATCCTTCCATCCGTCGCGCCGTCGACTGGCTGAAGAGCGTCCAGTGCAGCGATGGCGGCTGGGGCGAAGACAACTTCACCTACCATGATGATCGCACCGATAAGCGCGGTCGCTTCCACACCAGCATGGCATTCCATACGGCTCTGGCC
>CAYFOC010000274.1:0-2288 GCA_964344615.1 uncultured Methylococcus sp. | reverse complement strand
CTGAAACCTTGAGCAGCGCTCTTGGCGATGCCCTGGAGCTAAAGGCTCAACTCCGGAAAAAAGCCGGGCTTTAATTCCCCGTCACTGAACGATCAACTCTGACAGGTCGGGCACCAGTAGGTTGCCCGTTGCGCCTGTCTGATCATCCTGATGGGCGTTTGGCAAGCCCTGCACGGCTCACCCGCCCGCTCATAGACATTAAGCGTCTGCCGGAAATAACCGGGATTTCCTTCCGCATTCACAAAGTCACGGAGCGTCGTGCCTCCTTGCTGAATCGCTGCGGCAAGGACGTCCTGTATGGCTTTGGCCAGTCGCTCATACCGCTTCAAAGAGATTCGACCTGCAGCGCGAAGCGGAGAGATGCCTGCCCTGAACAAGGACTCACTGGCATAGATGTTCCCGACACCGACTACCACATGCGAATCCATGACAAATGACTTGATGCTCGTCTTCCGCTGCCCTGCAAGCAATCGCAGATAGCGGCCATCGAACATCGGATCAAAGGGTTCGGGACCGAGACTCTGAATCAGGGAATGCGACTCCGGATGATCCGACAGCAGCATGCAACCAAACCGCCGGGGATCATGAAATCGAAGACTCTTGCCGCTCGAAAGATTCAGATCGACATGATCATGCTTTCGGGGAGGCAGCGACTGATCGACGATGCGAAGGCTACCGGACATCCCGAGATGGATGATCAGT
Organism: uncultured Methylococcus sp.; assembly: GCA_964344615.1. GTDB lineage: Bacteria > Pseudomonadota > Gammaproteobacteria > Methylococcales > Methylococcaceae > UBA6136. The sequence continues at coordinate 1,586 of CAYFOC010000274.1, read as the reverse complement.
GTCCCAGAACCCTCGACAGGAAGAAGCAGATATTTTGCGCGTCGCCAGGGCTGTCCGATAAGCCTTCCCCGCAGAGCATCGGGAAGCTCCTCGGGTATGGGCCAACGAAGACGTGACTCCCTGATCTCAACCCCTTCGATCGATCTTCCGGCCACATGAGGAGCAATACCTCTGAGGGTTGTTTCAACCTCAGGCAACTCAGGCATGGCGAATCGGTGCCTTACTCGTCATCATCATGATCATGATCGTCACCCTCTTCCTGATCGCCTCTGGCTCCAGGGGCCTTGGGAAGATTCAAAAGCAAGCGGGAGCTTTCAGCCGTCATCACGTAGACCAGATCCTGATCGTTCCGCCCCAGAATCAATTCGGGGTTTTTCTGCAAGATGCTGAACCGAATCGGCCCCAGCGCCGTTTCTACTTCAATCGTTTCACCCAGCACCTTGGGCGCCCCACGACGAACTTCGATCGCTCTCGCTGTCGTCCACTGCATCATCAGATCCTGAAGCTGGTCCTGCCCTAAAGCCGGTAGGGAGTTCCAGCCCCCCTCCGCCCCCTTTGAAACGCGAAGCCCCGGAATCAAAAGTCCTTGAATGACCGCCTGATCCGGGACGAGCTTCTTGTCAACGAAATCGGTCGACTTGGACGAAAGTTGATGAGAGAAGCCATCATCAAGCAGATAAAGCCGATCGTTCATTCGCACGTAGCGCCGACGATTTAGGGGAGCCACATCCCCAAACTCCAGCTTTCGCCCATCTATCCCAAGCGTTGCAAAAGGCTTTTCGAGTCCATAGCCAGGAAGTTCACTGGCCTCGGGCAACGGATATTCAGCAGCAGGTGACAGCATCGGAATCGCCAGCATTTGCTCGATACGGACCTGATTGACTCGGGCATGAAAAGGCTCGACCAACTCCCATCCCGAGTCCTTTCTTTCAAAGAGAAGGTGCTCCCCATTTTCAAGGGTGATCTGATTCACGGCCCCATTTCGGAGATCTAGCAACGGCGTCTCAACAACCGTTTGCTTTCCCGGCCTAAGCCAGACAAAAACGCCCAGCAGGCAAACCACAAGCAACAAGCCGGCATTGATCTTCCATCGCCCCTGAATTCGCATGCGCATTCTCCTCAACGATTGCGGCGACGATACCAAATCCAGATTCCTGTACCGAGCAGGAGGACTGGAAGCGCAATCAGGAAAAGGATCGCTATCGCCGAGGATTGAATGGCCGAGAGATCGATCTTGCGATCCGGTATGGCCACCTTCGGAATCTGAATCATGCTGTCCGCGCGGGTCAGCCACTGCGCCATACGAATGCCGAGATCAATGTTGCCACCGTTCCCCAGATAGGCATTTGAGAGAAAGTCACCATCACCGACGACGATGATCCGTTGCTCCTTGACCTCATCGTCGCCTTCAGCCGGGGAGGTCTGGGTGGGTTTAACCGGAATGGCTCTGGTCAGGGCAAAAGCCAAGGTCAAAGGCCCGTGAACTTCCCCTTTTTCCTTTTCGAACGTCACCTTGTCCTTGATGGGACCGAGTTCGGTCCAAGTTCGCTCAAGGGTCGTCAAAAGCGGTTCCTTTTCAAAAGCTC